>JACMRC010000160.1 GCA_014376655.1 Mucilaginibacter sp.
ATGGCGGGCAAATCAACTACAATGAGCAGTGGTACCGCGCTGGCTTCAATATCGTCCATCGGTTATCTTGGTTTTTTGATAATACCGCCATTTATTGGTTTTATAGCACAGGCTGCGGGGTTAAGGTTGTCTTTCGGGCTGGTAGCCTTGTTAGGTGCCCTGGTGGTGGTACTGGTGTACAATATAAAAGAGGATAACGAATAACTACAAACAATTTCCCTAAAAATACGTTGGGTTTATACATGAATCTCCGTATGAAAGCCGCCGACAAACATTATAAGTTTATTAATAGTAAAACAGGGTATGTGATATTTCACTTCACCTTGAAGGGGGATATTAATGAAGCCGACACCAAAGTCGAACTTGAAAAAGTTAAAGCCGATGTTGCCAGCAAGAACCGTATTTTTTTAGATACTATTTATTGGGAAGAAGATAAGGAGTGCTAAAACCTCCTGCCCAAAATAAGTTTAAATACCGATTTATCTGTACTGTTTGTTAAACCCCAGCCGTACCCCGCGTTAAATTCCCAATCAGGATTGAAAGTAAGGTCTGTAGCTAAATATATTTGATGTTGCTGGTCTGATGAGTTGTAGTAATGGAAAAATGGCCCTGTACTGCCATAATACTCAGGCCCCAAGGCTACCACTTTACTAACACTATAGCTTAACTTAACATTAGGCGAAAAAATGAATCCTTGGTTTGCCTGGGGCCCAACGAAGCTTTTACCTAAAGTTGGGTTTAAGGATATATAAAGGTTGCCAAATTGTTTATCAACAATGGGCCTTATCTCTAAAGTAGTAGTGTTGGCATCGTAAGCAGCTTTTTGAAAGCCAAATTCAAATGATACGCTTACACCAACAGGCCAGTTCCAGGCATCGGGCGCTGCTACACGTGGGCGTATGTGTGAGCCCACGTAAGCAGATCGTCCGTTGTTACCAAGGGTATTAAATATGTAAAAGCCGGTTTCAAACCATGGTGTCCAGCCATGGGTTATTTCAATAGTTTCGTGAAAAACATGATTGGTTGGTAAAACACCATCTTCAATAGTTTTACTACCATCAAAAGTATAATTACTATGTAGCTCAAACATAGTACGCCCTTTGGTCATCGTGCCTGAGCCATATACTTGGATCTCGTAATTTTCTTGCGCTTTAACCAGGCTAAATGAAAATATTAACGCTATAAAAAGTATCTTTTTAAACATTGCATAAAATTTAAGGTTGTTTAAAACTATAGCCCAATTCTGTAGCAATTATGAAGAAACGCTATTGCTACATAATTGCTACAATAATTATTCATAAGTTTATGGCTATACATTGCTAAATACAATTTAACTACTACCAGACATGGCTATTATTGAACCCATTAAACAGGATATCAAACATCCTGAACAAATAAAGAAATATTCGTTATCGTTACGTTTGTGGCACTGGCTAAATGCTTTGGTGATAACGGGCTCGTTACTTACCGTGCTTTTAAACTCAACCATCTTAAAAAGCCAAAGCACCACACCATTTATAAAAGACACCTTGAAAGAGTCGGGTGCTGTTGTGACTGATGATCAAGCCAAATCTGTAGCACATGATCTGGGCGATAAAGTATGGGAGGTACACACTTGGTTTGGCTACGGCTTAGTCGCGTTATTGGTATTCAGGTTGATATTGGAGATTTTTCAGTTAGCTGATCAAAAACTGATACGAACTATAAAAAATGCTTATCACCAATACTTCATCACCAAAAAACAACGCGAGCTGGCCCGCCACGAAATAGTAGTTAAAACCATTTACGCTGTGTTTTATTTAATGCTGATAACTATGGCCATTACAGGTTTGTTCCTTGCCTTCGAGGATTTTTTTGAACCTTATAAAGCCTATCGCCATGCTATAAAAGAAGTGCATGGATTTATTATGTATTTGATTTTAGGTTTTATTACTATCCACATCATTGGCGTGCTATTAGCCGAGCGAAAGGATAGCAAAGGCATCGTGTCTGATATGATAAACGGGGGCGGGGAGTAACAGGATTTCGAATTTCGGATTTTCGATTTCGGATTTTTTATCTCGTTATTAAGTATACTTTATCAAGAGTGCTTTCACGCGTATCTTTATTTACAAATTGGGGTATGATCTGCTCCCTGGAGTAGTTTGTAAACGAATGGATCATCCGGTAGGGGATGTGGGTATTTATAAGGTAATTTAAAGTGTATTGCGTACAGAAGAAAGCAGTACTATCCTTAATGCTTATTGTAGTGAACTTTTCTATCGGCACAAAATTATCCGGCTTGTTACACTCAAACTGGAACACGTTGCTTTCCATTCGGCCGGTATAAATGTGGTAATTGGCGTATTTAGGCTGATTGATATATTTTGCCGCTGCCACCAGTCCGTTGTAGGAGTTTATTGTTGGATATAACACCGTAGCCAAATAAAAATTAGCAAATAAAACAGCAGCGCAGGTTACGAAGAATGTTTTGCGATGCAGATCCGTTACCTGTTTGTTTATTAAGGTTATCAGCAAGAAAAATACACCGCAATCCAACACAAAAAAAGTAAGCGAGGC
>JACMRC010000161.1 GCA_014376655.1 Mucilaginibacter sp.
AACCCGTTCGAGCGGTATCGATACCAAAGAAGGCTTGCGCATACGCAAAGGGGCTTTCGACTCTATTCGTAACCTTACCCTCAAGGCCGGTAACAAAGTGCCTGTCGATGTGGAAGAACGCGTAAAAGCAATCGCATCAAACGGTGGTACGCCGCTGGTAGTATTGCAAAATGAAGTGGTTTTGGGTACCATAGAATTGCAGGACATTATCAAACCCGGCATTGCCGAACGTTTTGAGCGCCTGCGTAAAATGGGTATCAAAACGGTAATGGTAACCGGTGATAACCCGCTTACCGCCAAATTTATTGCTGAAAAAGCCGGTGTTGATGATTTTATTGCCGAGGCTAAGCCCGAGGATAAAATGAACTACATCAAAGCCGAGCAAGCCAGCGGCCGATTGGTAGCCATGATGGGCGACGGTACTAACGATGCCCCGGCATTGGCACAAGCCGACGTAGGTGTAGCTATGAATAGCGGCACGCAAGCTGCTAAAGAAGCCGGTAACATGGTGGATTTGGATAACGATCCTACCAAGCTGATCGAAATTGTTGAGATAGGCAAACAGTTGCTGATTACCCGCGGCACGTTGACTACATTCTCTATCGCTAATGACGTGGCTAAATATTTTGCCATTGTGCCGGCGCTGTTCATCGCATCAATACCAGCCTTGCAAGCAATTAATATCATGCACTTGCACAGTCCTGAAAGCGCAATACTGTCTGCTGTTATATTTAACGCAATCATCATCCCAATGCTGATACCGCTGGCTTTAAAGGGTGTAGAATACAAACCTATTGGTGCCAGCGCCTTATTGCGTCGCAACTTGCTTATATACGGTTTGGGCGGTGTTATTGCACCATTTATAGGCATCAAATTAATTGACCTGCTTATCTCATTATTCTTCTAATAATAAACATCATGAAATCAAATATTTTAAAATCCATCCGCATCACACTGGTACTAACTGTAATTTTATGTGTGATTTATCCGGCCGTAATTGCCTTTGTAGGCAAACAAGCTAAGGGAAAAGGCGACGGCGAAACAATCGTTGTTAATGGCAAAGTCGTTGGTTATGCCAACATCGGCCAGAGCTTTACCAAGCCGCAATATTTTTGGGGCAGGCCATCCGCAGTAGGTTACAACGCCGCCGGTTCAGGGGGGTCAAATAAAGGACCCAGTAATCCCGACTATTTAAAAGATGTAGCTAATCGTATAGACACGCTTTTAAAATATCACCCGTATTTAAAACGAAGTGAGATCCCTGCCGAAATGGTAACAGCCTCTGGCAGTGGGCTTGACCCGGATATATCACCCGCAGCAGCTAACATCCAAATTAAGCGCGTTGCAGCATATAGAAAGATAGATGAGGGCAAGGTAGTCAAGTTAGTTAAAAACCACACCGAGGGCCCGCTAATGGGTTTGTTCGGCCCATCAAAAGTTAATGTACTTAAATTAAATGTTGCACTTGATCAATTAAAATAATAAGATGAAAAAAATTATAATATTATGCACCTTGGCTATTACTGTATTAACAGTTAAAGCGCAGGATACTGTTAAAACTACAAGTGATGCTCCATT
>JACMRC010000162.1 GCA_014376655.1 Mucilaginibacter sp.
CAGCACAAAACAATGGCAAGTTTGTTAATGAAATAACACCCGTTGAATTAAAAAACAGGAAGGGCGAGGTTACTTTATTTAGTGATGATGAAGAACCATCAACGGTTAAGTTTGATAAGATACCTGGTTTAAAACCTGTATTTAAAAAAGACGGCACGGTTACAGCAGCAAACGCATCAACGTTAAATGATGGTGCGGCAGCAGTAATATTAATGAGCAAAGAAAAGGCAGATGAACTGGGTATAAAACCATTAGCTAAAATAATATCATACGCCGATGCACAGCAAGCACCCGAGTGGTTTACCACCGCGCCATCAAAAGCTATCCCTTTAGCTTTAAGCCGCGCAGAATTATCAGGCGGTGATATTGATTATTACGAGATCAACGAAGCTTTCTCGGTAGTATCTATAGCTAATAACCGCGAATTAAAATTAGATCCGGCAAAAGTAAATGTAAATGGCGGCGCAGTTTCATTGGGCCATCCGTTGGGAGCTTCGGGCGCACGTATCATCGTTACCTTGTTAAGTGTATTAGATCAAAACAATGGTAAATACGGTGTGGCCGGTATTTGTAACGGCGGTGGCGGTGCCAGCGCAATTGTTATCGAAAATTTACGTTAAGAAGAAAAATCATATATATTTACGGGACAGGTGCGTATTAACGTTTTGACGATGCTAAGAAGATTTTTCTTATTTATATTCTCGGTATTATTCTTTTCGCAAACTTTTGCACAGCATAGCGACGATGGCGGCAATTTAAAGCAATTAAACTTATACCAGGATAGTTTAAAGAAACTGGGCAGTGCTTTCATCCACAACACAAACGACCTGGAGCGAAAAAACGCTAACTACCAATTTATAAAAACGCTGGTAGTAGCTTTAAAAACGCCTAACTCGTTTGCTTTTCCTTTTGATTCAGTAAAAACTATTACGCTTACCAAATCGCCTGATAATAAATTCAGAATTTTTAGCTGGCACATAACTAATGATGATGGCAGCTATCGTTTTTATGGTGCTATTCAACTTAACTCGGGCATCGCTTTAAAGCTTTATGGCCTTGAAGATTATACCCCATTAATAAAAACCCCCGAAGACACGGTAGCTGATAACCGCAGTTGGTTTGGTGCACAATATTATACTATTATACCAGTACAAGGTGCTACGCCATATTATGTTTTATTAGGATGGAAAGGCCATACAGATAAATCGACCAAGAAAGTTATTGAGGTACTTTCTTTTCAAAATAATAAGCCGGTACTTGGTTTACCTGTATTTACAGGCAATGGTAAAACACGTAAACGCGTGGTATTTGAATATACACGCCAGGCATCTATGTTATTAAAATATGTACCGTCGCAACATTTAATTGTGTTTGATAATTTGGCATCGCCCGATAAAAAATCAAAAGACAAACCCGAAACCTACGGTCCCGACCTTACCTACAACGGCTATCGTTTAAAAGATGGTAAATGGGAATATGTGGATAATATGGATATGCGTAATGTCCCTAATGAGCAGGACGAAAATTATATAGACCCTAAGCTGCCAACAAAGCCAATAAAGGCCGAGCCTGTAAAGAAAAAAGCAGTTCAGTAACACAACCAATTAAAAATCAAACAAATAGTATATACCTGCTACTGTTTGTATTTAACAGAATAATAGTATTTTAGACAAAATTAACTGACAAATTATATGGCTAATGACACCGTAATTGCTGGCGAGCTTGCGCCTAAATCCCGATTTCCAAAAAGCGTCCCCTTTATAATTGGAAATGAAGCTGCCGAACGTTTCAGCTTTTACGGCATGAGGTCTGTTTTGACACTTTTCCTGGTAAACCAATTTTTTAACCCTACCGGCAATGTGGCTTTAACAGAACAAGCTAACGCGCACGCCAATAAGTTGCACCACCTGTTTGTGATGGTGGCATACGCATTACCGTTTGTAGGCGGCATGATAGCCGACTGGTTCACCGGGAAATACAAGCTTATTTTATACGTATCTATGATATACTGTGTTGGGCATTTGTTATTAGCGATAAATGACAGTGGCCTCAATGGTTTCGAAATAGGCTTGCTGGTGGTTGCTATTGGTGCAGGCGGTATTAAGTCTTGCGTATCGGCTAACGTCGGCGATCAGTTTGATGCTACCAACCAGGATCTTCTGTCCAAAGTATACGGCTGGTTCTATTTTAGTATCAATGCGGGTTCTATGATTTCGACAGTTGCTATTCCGTGGACATACGATCATTTCGGTCCAAGATGGGCCTTTGGTATCCCCGGAATACTGATGGCGCTGGCCACCATTATATTCTTTTCCGGGCGTAAAAAATATGTAAAAGTTCCCCCGCAGGGTGTTAACCGCAATAACCTGGTATTTATAACCTGGTATGCGCTAACCCACTTAAGCCTAAAAAAACCGGGGCAGTCTATGCTCGATGTAGCCAAGGGCCCTTATGATCCTGAACGTGTTGAAGGTGTTAAGGCCGTTTACCGTGTTATGTCGGTATTCTTTTTTGCGCTGGCATTTTGGGCAGTATGGGATCAGTGCTTATCTGAATGGACGCTGTATGCCGCTAAAATGGATCGTTCTATTAACCTTGGTTTTACCTCATTTACCGTCTTTCCTGGTCAACTATCAACCATGAACACTGTATTCCTGCTGCTGTTCATTCCTTTATTTAATTATGTGGTATACCCATGGTTAGATAAAAAAGGACTTAAAACAACGCCCTTGAGAAGACTTGGTACAGGCTTAATTTTAACGGCTTTGTCCTTCGTTGTGATCGGTCTTGCACACAACAGTATTGATCACGGCGGCACACCATCTATGTGGTGGGAGATATTAGCATTTATGATACTCTCGGCTGCAGAAGTATTAGTATCTATCACCGGCCTTGAGTATGCTTATACCCATTCGCCAAAATCAATGAAAAGTACCATGACAGGCATTTGGTTCCTGGTAGTATCTTTTGGCAACCTGATAACTGCCTCGGTCAACGGACTTATAGAAGATGGCGGTTGGTGGGCGCGTAACCTTAGGGGTGCTAACTACGAGTGGTTCTTTGTTGCATTCATTGGTGTATTTATAATCGTATTCCTTTTTGTTTCGCCAAGGTTAGCAGAACGTAATTATATTACCGACCCTTACGTGAGTGATAATGAGGTCATTGCCGATACCACTAATTTATAGGTCCTAAGCACTTTATACAGAAAGCAGCAACTAATTTGTAGTTTGCTGCTTTTTTTATTTTTTATCCTTATTAAATCTTTTAATTTAGTGGTTCAATTTACATTAAAGCCCAACTTAGTTTAAGTGCCTGATAGTATAGTAATTATACCTACCTACAATGAAAAGGAAAATATTGAACGGATGATCCGTAAGGTATTTTCTTTGCCATTTGATTTTCATGTGTTAGTAATTGACGATGGATCGCCTGACGGTACACAGGTAATTGTTAAAAATTTACAGAACACTTTCCCCGGGAAGCTTTTTTTAATAGAGCGCGCAGGCAAACAAGGGCTTGGCACCGCCTATATCCATGGGTTTAAATGGGCCATTGAGCAGCAGTATGACTATATTTTTGAGATGGATGCCGATTTTTCGCATAACCCGGATGACTTGATCAAACTAAGAACGGCTTGTGTGGAAGGTGCTGATGTAGCCGTAGGTTCGCGTTACATTAAAGGGGTTAACGTGGTAAATTGGCCCATGAGCCGGGTGTTGATGAGTTATTTTGCATCAGTATATGTACGCTTTATTACCGGTATAAACATCCAGGATTTTACAGCAGGTTTTATGTGCTACAAGCGCAACGTTTTAGAAACTGTAGAGCTGCATAAAATAAAGTTTGTTGGCTACGCCTTCCAGATAGAAATGAAATACACCGCGGTTAAGCACGGCTTTACCGTTACCGAAATCCCTATTATATTTACAGACCGTACTGCAGGTTCATCAAAAATGTCAAAAGGTATATTTAAAGAAGCTGTTTTGGGTGTATTAAGGATGCGCGTAAACAGTATCTTCCGCAAATATCCAGAGGGATAGTGATAAGAGGTTAGAGATTAGGGAATCTCTGATTTTAAAATGTCAATAACTAATCTCTAATCAACCAATCACTAATCTCCGTAAAATTTTTAATTTTACCCTCAATGAATGAGCATCTTGATCCTGACGGCGAACACCTATCCCCTGCCGAGCGTGATATTGAAAAAGTTTTACGTCCGCAGGCATTCGAGGATTTTACCGGTCAGTTTAAATTATTAGAAAACTTAAAGATATTTGTACAGGCAGCCCGCCAGCGCGGCGAAGCGCTTGACCATGTTTTATTACATGGCCCCCCGGGATTAGG
>JACMRC010000163.1 GCA_014376655.1 Mucilaginibacter sp.
CGGAGCCAAACTTAATTTGAATACCGAGATCCCCGCATGGGACTTTAATAAAACCCGTGCGCAAGCTAAAGCATTGTGGAACAAAAGCCTGTCGCAAATTAGCGTTGCCGGTGGTACCGAGGACCAAAAAACGGTGTTCTACACCGCGCTATATCACACCATGATAGATCCGCGCGCTACCAGCGATGTAGATGGCACCTACATGGGTGCTGACATGCAACCACACCATACTAACAAGTTTACTAAACGCTCAGTATTTAGTGGTTGGGATGTTTTCAGGAGCCAATTCCCGTTGCAAACTATTATTAATCCAAGCATTGTAAGCGATATGGTAAACTCGCTGGTTGAGATTGCTGATCAAAGCGGCAACCATTACTTAGAGCGCTGGGAATTGTTAAACGCGTACTCGGGCTGTATGGTGGGTAATCCTGCTATACCTGTAATTGCCGATGCTTACAGTAAAGGTATCCGCAATTTTGATGCGCAGAAAGCTTATAAATACGCCCGCAACACCGTTGAAAAATTTGGCAACCTGCCCGGCGCGCATGAAATGGATATCTCTAAAACATTAGAATATGGCTTTGACGAGTGGTGCCAATCGCAGTTAGCGAAATGGTTGGGCCATCCCGAAGATGTTAAACTATATGCCGACAGGAGCCAAACCTATAAACAGATCTACGACCCGGAAAAAGGTTGGTTCCGCCCTAAAAACGCGGACGGCACCTGGAAGCCATGGCCAAAGAAAGGCCGTTTACAACAAGATTATGCCACGGTGGAGAGCAACCCATATCAGCAAGGTTGGTTCGTGCCGCACGATATTGATGGCTTGGCTACGTTATTAGGCGGTCGTGATAAAATGATAGCCGACCTGAACTCATTCTTTGAGAACACGCCCGACAACTTCACCTGGAACGATTATTATAACCAGGCCAACGAACCGGTGCATTTAGTACCCTTTATGTTTAACCGACTGGGCACTCCATGGCTTACCCAAAAATGGGTGCGTAAAATTTGCGCCAACGGCTACACCACCGGCGTTGAGGGTTTAGTTGGGAATGAGGATGTTGGCCAAATGTCGGCGTGGTATGTGTTGGCGGCAAGCGGCCTGCACCAGGCAACCCCAGGCGACCCAAGGTATGAGATATTTAGCCCGACTTTTAACAAGGTAGCTATCCGCGCAGGCGCTACAGGTAAGATGTTTACCATCATCGCCAAAGGCAACTCGTCGGCTAATGTTTATATCCAATCGGCTAAGTTAAACGGCAAGCCTTATAATAAATGCTATATCAGCCATAAACAGATACTGGCAGGTGGTACGCTGGAATTTGTTATGGGTAATGAGCCTAATAAGAAGTGGGGGATATAGATAACAAAATAGCAACATGTCATTCTTCGCGATGCTACCCATGACATGTTGCTAAGTAACCTTACCTACCTATCGCAGTATTATCACACTGTATCACGCTATATCACATCATTATCACATGAATTCACATCATTATCACACGAATTCACACTGTATTACAGCGATTTTTTTACTTAAATAGCTGTGTATTAACAGATTGCTGTAAAAATGAAATTTATTCGCTTTTGGGGCTGAGTTGAAATGTCGAAAGTGGACGATTTAAAAGAGCAGGCATTGGACTTATACAAAAGTACAAAAAATATCACAGAGATAAAATGCCCGGGTGCAAATCAAATAGTCGCTAAAAGGTTTTGGCTAAAGCCCTTAGTTTCCTATTTACTCTTACCCGTTCCTTAAAAGGAACGGCAATGAATTACCTGTTTTTTATCAATTCATTGCCGTTGGCTTCAGCCAACGGGTAAAGAGTCATTAAAACAGGGCTTTAGCCCCCAATAGCGACAATTTGATTTGCACCCAAATGCCCCGGATGATTATGACAGCAATTATTTTTAAACGTGATTCCCGGAAACCTAAGCGTGTCATTTCTCCCTCAAAGTCCCGCCGGGATTTTATAACTCAGAATGACAACCTTTATAGTTTAATTATTACTTGATATGAAAGCCATTTACAAACTACTTGCCATTTTATTTTTTGCTGCCGCAATAACAGCGCACGCCACCCCTCCCACAAAAAAACTAAACTACAAATTCAAGAAAACCATATCGCGCGAGGTATTGGAGAATTATCTTGACCGCTCCATCACCATGCAAAGCCTGCTGATAGGCCAGGGTAATTTTGATGATAACTTGCGAATGATAAAAAACATTGGCCCAAAGCTAATAGGCCGTGCGGTTTGCCAATGGGGGCAGGAAGCGGATATTCCTGGCAATTTGATCAAAGAAAAAGAAATGGCAGCCAAGGTACATGCTGTTGACCCCGACATTGTTTTGCAAGCCTGCATATTTGAAATTGTAACGCCCCAGGTTAACCAATTGGATATTCCCGATTGGGCGTTCAAGGCACTTAACCTGCCGGTGGAGACACGGAAGTTTAGTTATGATGCCATGCTTTATCCCGATGGTAAATTTAAAGGGCAATGGGGACGTGGATCAGTGCCGGATGTGAGCCAGAATGAAACCAAGCTGTTCTTTTACTTTTTAGGCGCGTCGTACATTGATGCCGGTATCGAAGGGTTGCATTTCGGACAGGTGGAACTGATGAATAAAAACGATAAGAACCTGGACCATTACGCACAAATCTTAGACCTTATCCGCGATTATGCGCATAAACACGCCCGCCGTAAAATGGTGATCTGCGATTCGCATGTGCCGAGTGGTGGCTTTGTAAAAGATGGGAAATTATTGATGGATGTTCATGCGTTCCCGCTACGCATTAAAGAGATCTCGGACAAGCCCGAAGAGGCCGAGTTAAAAGTTGGCCATACAGACGCTTTATTTCTGCGCAGTAAAGGTGGTATTACCCCAAGCGGTTGGAGCTGCGAACATTTACCTTATATGGTAGAGTTTGATAATTATGGCGTAAGCAAACAGACAAGCCAGCCAAATGCGGCGGGGTTAAGTATTTGGGTTTGGGGATATGACGAGATAAGCTGGTAC
>JACMRC010000164.1 GCA_014376655.1 Mucilaginibacter sp.
ATTACTGCCAGGAATAAAGTTTGTTTTTTGTTCATAATATTTAGCTTATTGGTAAGCAAACATAATAAAAAAAATCAGCCTATATAATTAAGCGCTAACAGTGTCTAAAATATTACAAAACATGTAAAAGCTACCTTTAGAGGGCTGGGCCTTACATTCTTTCAGGCACTTCAATACCCAGCAAGTTCATTCCCTTACCTATTACTTTGGCAGCCGCTGCCGAAAGCTGTAATCTGAATTGTTTAACCAAGTCATCTTCGGCTTGTAATATAGAATGTTCGTGGTAAAACTTGTTGTAAGCTTTTGCCACTTCGTAAACATAGTTAGCAATAGCGCCGGGATTATGGGCGGCGGCGGCCTGTTTAATTGTATCAGGGAATTGCGTTAATGTTACTATTAGGTCGCGCTCTTCCGGAGCAAGTTCTGTTTGTTGGGTAGCAATAGCGGTTATGTTTGCGCGGTTTAAAACAGATTTGATACGGGCATGGGTATATTGTATAAATGGCCCGGTATGTCCCAGAAAATCTACCGACTCGTTAGGATCAAACAACAATCGTTTTTTAGGGTCAACTTTTAACAGAAAGTATTTTAAAGCACCCATACCAATGGTATGATATAATTGCTCTTTTTCTTCCTCGCTAAAATCGTTAATCTTACCTAAGTCCTCAGTTACCTGTTTGGCAGTACGTTCCATTTCGGCAATCAGGTCATCGGCATCAACTACTGTGCCTTCGCGCGATTTCATTTTTCCTGATGGCAGATCAACCATCCCGTACGACAAATGATATAAACCTTTAGCCCAGGTTTTGCCCAATTTTTCAAGAATGAGGAACAATACTTTAAAGTGATAATCCTGCTCGTTGCCAACTACATAAATAGATTCGTCCATTTTGTAGTCATCATATTTAAGTTGCGCAGTACCCATGTCTTGGGTAATGTATACCGATGTACCATCGGCACGCAGCACCAGTTTCTGGTCAAGGCCGTCCTCTGTTAAATCTATCCAGACAGATCCATCATCCTTTTTAAAGAAAACACCACTTGCTAATCCTTCTTCAACAATATCCTTACCTAATAAGTAGGTATTAGATTCGTAGTAGTATTTATCAAAGGCAACGCCCAGTTTTTCATAGGTTTTGGCAAAGCCTTCGTAAACCCAACTGTTCATTTTTTGCCAAAGATCAATAACCGCGTCATTCCCAGCTTCCCATTGCAACAGCATTTCCTGGGCTTCTTTAATTAGCGGGGCATTCTTTTTAGCTTCGTCTTCGGTTTGGCCTGCTGCTTTTAATTCTTCTATTTGCTTTTTGTATTCTTTATCAAATATCACATAGTATTTACCCACCAAGTGGTCACCCTTCTCTCCTGTCGACTCCGGCGTTTCTCCATTGCCCCATTTTTGCCAGGCCAGCATTGATTTACAGATGTGGATCCCACGATCATTAACCAAGTTAGTTTTAACCACATCGTAACCCGCAGCAGCCAAAATCTGCGCTACCCAGTACCCTAACAGGTTATTACGCACGTGGCCCAGGTGCAAAGGTTTGTTGGTGTTTGGCGATGAGTATTCAACCATTACCTTTTTACCATTGGGTTTAATAACGGCAAAATCCTCGGCAGCAATTACATTGTAAAGCTGGTCTATCCAGTAAGCGTCGGAGATAGAGATATTTAAAAATCCTTTTATTACGTTATACGCCGATACTTCTTTCAGTTCGTTTTTAAGAAACTCGCCTATCTCGGCGCCGGTTTGCTCAGGCGATTTGCGTGAAACTTTGGTAAACGGAAAAGTAACTATAGTAACCTGGCCCTCAAACTCCTTACGGGTTTCCTGCAAACTTACATCGGCAGGCGTTATATCTGTTTGATATAATTGTTTAACGGCTTTAACGGTGGCATCAATAATAAAATTCATGCGGCAAAATTAATAAAAATGTTGAGAGCATTGAAGACAGGTTAGAATAGATCAGGGGCAGCGCATTTGCCTTAACCGTTACACCTGGTAACAACAAAATTTGCTGTCTCTAACTGGTTTATCACATTCCTGAGACCTAAGAGATCTCATCGCGAGAAACATTTTTTATTTAAATACCTGTATATCAATCAATTAAAGTAAAATGCATCTATGAACATTCGATTGGCTTACCTTCCGCAAATTAACCTTGCCTGCTGCCCTATTTTATAAGATCCATATTCAGGGTGATTTACCACAATCCATCACACGCTATCACACTTTATCACGCGTTTATTCCACGTTTTCACGCGTTTGTTACACGATATCACGCGTTTATTCCACGTTTTCACGCGTTTTCACACTGTTATTACAGGCAATATTTATTAATTTTTACAGTAAAAAATTGATTTAAAACACTGTAAATCAGTTAATAAAATAAAATTTGTTTTTTTAGCGGCTGGTTTTTTAGCGGCATTTTGTAAAACTTCGGTACACGGTCGGGTGCCTTTGTGATGTAGACAAATATACCGAAAACAAGGCGAAAAAACAATACCGCGCCTGCAATCATCACGCTTATTTATAGGCCGTATTTAATTGAAACGGCAACATTTACTCAACTTTTTACGCTGTACACATTAAATTTTGCTATTTTAAGCTTTGGTATATAGCAATTCATTACTTTTTAGGGCAGGTAAAATCATCGCGAAATTTTAAAACGCGATACTCCTGTAGAATAGCTAACCCAAACACTTTTAACAATTGTTTAATACCAAAAACAAATTTTCTCAATAGCTTTGTCTATCTAAAAAATCCTATGATACTACCCGGCACCGATTTTAAATTAAGCGTTACATCAGAAATTGGCGATCTGAAGGCCTTGTTGATCCACAGCCCAGACAATGGCCTGGGCCGCGTTGTGCCCTCAAAAGCGCAGGATTGGCTGTTTGAAGATATTGTACACCTTGACAGTATGCGCAAAAACGAATACGATTATTACATTAAGCTGCTGTTATACTTTCTTGATCCCGCTAAAATAAAAGGCAAACTAAAAGATATTGATGCCAAAGAAAACAACCGCGACTTTTTTAAACCCGATAACAAAGCCTTTTACGCATCCGACAAGGTAATTGAGATCCAAACCTTATTAGCCGATATTTTGGAGGATGAAGATATCCGCAATAAGCTAACGGCATCTGTTTGCGCTATAGAAAGCTGCAATTATCGCTTACAGCAACGGCTAATAGATACTGCACCTATAGCGTTGGCTAAGATATTCATATCAGGGTCGTTAGATAGCAATGAGATGATCTTCGCCCCTATCCCTAACCTGATATTTTCGAGGGATATTGGCATCGCCATAAATAACTACATGCTTTTAAACAAGCCCGCTAAGAAGGCACGCTCGCGCGAAACTTTGCTGGCGCGATATATATTCTTTAATCACCCCTTGTTTGCAGCTTACAGCAATAATATATTAGAGATCCCCGAGACCGTGCAGCACTTTCTTCGACCGGGCGAAGAACAGGACGAAAAAACCACCTTAGAGGGCGGCGATGTGATGATGATAAGCCCCGAGCATTTAATA
>JACMRC010000165.1 GCA_014376655.1 Mucilaginibacter sp.
AAGGGAACATATCCAGCACATAATACTTGGGTTTAGTGGATTTATCTTCGGCTTTAAAAGTTTGGTTATCTGCCCAAAACTGCTGCCACTTTTGCTCTATATCTTTAAATTGATAGTCCATTATTTAACGCTATGGTATTTTAACCGCGAAATTAACAAAATCTCTATGAATTTAGTAGCTTATTATTAACAAGATGCACATGCGTTATTCATAGATATTATTCTGCTTTCGTAAAGTCACTTGAACTTAGGCACCTACCAATAAGTCATTATTTAAAATTCCTGATGCGAAAATCCGAAACTTAGATTTACATTCGTTAAACCAAAAAATTCACAATTATGAAAAAAATCTTTACCTCACTTTTAATGGTGGTGGGCATTTACTCATTAACACAGGCACAATCTAAAAAACCATTAGAATTTGGAATAAGCGCCGGCATTAACGCCTCTTATGTAACTTCAAGCGCGCAAAATAGCGTCAGCCCGGGCCTTATTTGGGCACCAAATTTTGCTGTATCGGCCGAACATGCTATCAGCGAAGAATGGGGCATAAAAGCCAAAATTATTTATGATAAAAAAGGGTGGGGAGATGGCTTTTATGTGAGCGGTGGTAAAACGGTTACAGGTGTTTATTATGCTTTAGATTATATAACTATACCAATTGCCGCTACTGTGCATTTTGGACAGGAAAACAACTGGTATGCTAACGCAGGGCCTTATGTTGGTTTTTTGTTAAGCGCGAATGAAAATTATGCCAATACTGATTTAAAAAGCAGCTTTAATAGTTTAGATGTAGGTGCTGCGGGTGGCTTAGGTATCCAATTCCCTCTTGCCAATAAATTCAAGATATTTTTTGAGTTTGAAGGACAACTTGGCTTCTCAAACATATTAGTAAACTTAACAAGTTATAGCGATGGTGCCCAAAATTTCAGATCAGCCTTTAACTTAGGGCTAAAGTTTTAACAAAGTAATTTTACTATAAAAAGCTTACTGGGTTTAACACTTAGTAAGCTTTTTTATTATCCCTGCTTGTGCATTTTTAAAATTCCTAAAACTTCACCGTCAGGTAAAGCAGCATCTACTCTTTTAACAGGTAAATAGCCCATTGCCGTATAAAGCGGCACACCAGGCAGGGTTGCACCCAATTCGAAATTGGCAAAGCCATTAGTACGCGCTGCTGTTTCGCAAACATTAATAACATGCTTGCCTATCCCCTGCCTGGCATGATCAGGGTGCACAAAAAATGCTCTTATCCGCGCGGCATCCTTTGCAGGGTCAAGTAAAGGGTCTTCTATTTCTTTATGCTGATCGCCGCCGTATAACGTATTTCGTTTGCTCCAGCCGCCACAGCCAACAAATTGACCGTCCTTTTCTATCACATAATAAGTACCATCAATTATCAGCTGGCTATCCACCCCAAAAATGTATTTAAGCGCGCTTTCAATTTGCTGCGGGGTATAATAATCAGTGCTTAATCCCCTAACCGATAAAGAATCAACTCCATCAACTTAGACACATCATTAAAAGTTGCCAGTCGGGTGGTCATTGCTATTCAGTTATCAGGTCTATGCAGTTTTTGCTTAAGGTAGTAAGCCTGCCGTTTAACGATTTCGTAGCTGCATCGTCTTTTATGTTTTTGTAAAGCAATTTTATTAGCGTTAAGGTTTCGTCGCTTGGGTCGCAGGCCTGGGCTTTTTCTAAATGTGGCAGGGCTTTAAGTACGGCTTTTTTATAATCCTCCAATAATAACGCGGCGGCGGCTTTATCCTTTGTGGCTTGTAATTTTTTATACAAATCGTCAGCAGGCATTAAGTAAATATAACCCAGCGCCCGGTGTACAACATAATAATTGGGTGCGGCTTTGGCTACGGTTTCGTAATACGGCAGCGCTTTGCCAAATTCCTTATTATCCTCGTAAGCTTTTGCCAAAGCATTATAAAAACAGATGCGGGTTTTAGCCGGAAGCTTACCAACGTTCGCCAGAATCTCCTGGCCTAACGCTAAAGTCTTTGCCAGGTTATTATGCGACCGTGCATCATTAAAGTCCAGGAATTTATCGTACACCTGGTCGGCAGTTTGGGCTTTTGCCGCAAAGCAAAAGCAGATTATGAATAATAGGATTATTGTTTTTTTAGGCATGGGGTAAAGATAAATCCATCAGGGCAGACTTACGAAGTTTACCTAAGCAATTAACTTCTTATCTGCCTGGATATTATTTGCATCCCACAATATCTTTCCAACCCTGTCAATATGATCCAACAATTCTTTATTTGCTATGTGCTTGTAAATAGAAAGATCAAATTTATAAGGCAGTAAAAGGTCGTCGAGGTTCAATATTATACGGCTCAATAGTTTTAGATCGATATCATTACCCTTTAAAGCAATATCAATATCTGATGAAGGTTTAAAATTCCCTTTCGCCCTTGAACCATAGATCACGGCTTTTTCAACAGCAGGATATTGCCCCAGTACGGTGTGTATTTTAAAGACTATATTTTCTGATAATCCGTATTGCATGGTTATATAAGTTTGCCCCGGTTTCCTGATCTTAAACTTTCCAATTTAACTTCAAGTGCTTTAAATAAAGCAAAGTAAGTATTAACAACCGCGCTGGCAATTTCGTCGGCAGTTTCTTCATTATATGAATGCGAGGTTAAATTTCGGCTAACCAACATATTCATCCACTCCTCTCCATCGCTAATCAAACTTATCTTAAAAGCTTCTCTTATAGTATCTCTTGAACCAGCTACATCTAAAATTCCCTGGTAATCTAAATAATCTTTCATGGTATTCCATGCCAGTTCATAGGTATATTCAAAAGCTTTTATTAAACCTTGCTCTTCTAATTCAGACAATTCGCCTTTAACAATAAATTTCTCTAATTGCCCTAAAGCCTTACGGTAATTTGCAAATCTTTGTAGCCAGCGAATATCTTCTTTTGAAGCCATATAGTTAATAATACCTAAACAAAGATAAGATAATTAATAATTCAAGATTAGTCTTTCCATTTCTCTTCCCAATTTCCGCGCAAAAAACTATCTTTGCCCATGCAAGAAAAAATCCTCATTCTTGACTTCGGCTCGCAGTTTACACAACTCATCGCGCGCCGGGTTAGGGAACTCAACATTTACTGCGAGATCCATCCGTTTAATAAAATTCCAGAACTTGACAGCTCTTTTAAAGGCGTTATCCTATCGGGCAGCCCCTATTCGGTTAGGCAGGAAGATGCCCTGCATGTTGATTTCATGAGATTTCATGGCAAGCTGCCTTTATTGGGCGTTTGCTATGGTGCGCAATACTTAGCGCATTTTAACGGTGGCGAGGTACTACCATCAAGCACCCGCGAATACGGCCGTGCTAATTTAACATACATCAAGTCGGCAAATCCCTTATTTAAGGATATATCTGTTGGTTCGCAAACGTGGATGTCGCATGGCGATACCATTGCTACGCTGGCCAGTAATTACGAGATCATAGCAAGCACAGACAGCGTAAAAGTTGCGGCTTACCAGGTTACAGGCACCCAAACTTACGGCATACAGTTTCATCCCGAGGTTACCCATAGTACAGATGGCAAGCAATTGCTGCAAAACTTTTTGGTTGATATCTGCGGATGCTCACAAGATTGGACAGCCGACTCGTTTGTTGAAACCACCATCGCTGCCCTTAAAGAAAAATTAGGCGATGATAAAGTAGTATTAGGTTTATCAGGCGGTGTTGATTCAACTGTTGCGGCAGTCTTGCAGCACCATGCTATCGGCAAAAACTTGTATTGCATATTTGTTGATAATGGCTTGTTACGTAAGGACGAATACCAATCGGTATTAGATTCATACGAGCACATGGGCCTTAACGTACGTGGCATTGATGCCAAACAACGTTTTTACGACGCGTTAAGCGGTCTATCAGAACCTGAAGCAAAACGTAAAGCTATTGGCCGCGTATTCATCGAAGTATTTGATGATGCCGCGCACGAGGTACAGGATGTAAAATGGTTGGGCCAGGGCACCATCTACCCTGACGTTATCGAGTCAGTATCGGTTAAAGGGCCGTCAGCTACCATTAAATCGCACCATAACGTAGGCGGGTTGCCTGACTTTATGAAGCTTAAAGTAGTTGAACCGTTAAATACTTTATTTAAAGACGAAGTTAGACGAGTTGGTAAAGCTTTAGGTATCGATCAAAATATATTGGGCCGCCACCCTTTCCCGGGCCCGGGCTTGGCTATCAGGATCTTAGGCGAGGTTACGCCCGAAAAAGTTGCTATATTACAAGAGGCCGACGCGATTTATATCAACAATTTGCGCAGTGCGGGTGTTTATGATAAAGTTTGGCAGGCCGGCACTATATTTTTACCGGTGCAGTCGGTTGGTGTTATGGGCGATGAGCGTACTTACGAAAACGTGGTTTGTTTACGCGCTGTCGAGTCCGTTGACGGGATGACGGCGGATTGGTGCCATTTGCCATACGAGTTGCTGGCTAAAATATCAAACGAGATCATTAATAATGTAAAAGGGATTAACCGGGTAGTATATGATATCAGTTCGAAACCGCCTGCCACAATTGAGTGGGAATAAGCGGTTAATATTTTTAGGGATTGCCTTATTAGTTGCTGCCTGTTCGCCTAAGGTGCGGCCGGTTGTGGCTCCCCCTAAAACAGAACCTGAGAAACCTGTTGTTAAAGTAGAGCCCAAACCAAAGCCGGTACCGCCAAGGCAATCAACCATTGCTATGCTATTGCCCTTTGCTTTGGACCATTTAAACCCCGGCTCCAACTATACCGATATCAGCTTAAAACAAGCCAATATTGCACTGGATTATTACCAGGGTTTTAAGCTGGCGCTTGATTCTTTAATAGCGCTGGGTTATAATTATAAGCTACAGGTGTATGACACTAAGGGGCAAACCCCACAAGCGCATGCGCTGGCCTATAACCCCCAAATCCGCCCAAGCGACCTGATAGTGGGCCCCATTTTTCCGGACGACTTGAAGGCATTTACAAGCGTCTTAGTGGGTGCCCGTAAACCTATAGTATCGCCATTAGCGCCGGCGGCTCCGGCAACTATCAATAATCAAAATTTGGTTACGGTTATTCCGCCGTTAGAATACCATGCCTGGGCAACAGCTAAGTATATTAATACACGTTTAAATACCCGCAAGATCTTTGTTTTAAAATCGGGCTTTACAGAAGATAACGATTATATCATCCCCTTTAAAAATACGGTTGACAGCCTAAGCAAAGGGCGTATCCAGGTTATACAAACTACCATAGTTAGAGGGCGTTTAAGCTTACTGGAAAGCCAGTTTACTACCGATAGCCCCAACATTATATTAATGCCATCAACCAACCAGGCGTTTTTAACGGTTACTATGCGGACGCTTGATTCATTGGCGAAAAAATATCCTATCATATTATTTGGCCATCCAAGCTGGGAGAAATTTAGCTTTTTACGCAGCGAGGTATTGCAGCGCTTGCGCACGCATATAACATCGGCAGATGTAGTTAACTATAAAGCTGCCGCGACTATTAATTTCCAGCGTGCCTATCATAAAAATTACCATATTGACCCAAGCGAATATGCCTTTAAAGGATTTGACCAGGGCATGTATTTCGGCAAGCTGTTAGGTGCCAATAATGGCGATGTTAAAAATTTAACACAAAGCGATTTTGACGGTATTAACAACGATTATCACTTTATAAAAAAACCGGGAGTTGGCTACATTAATACGCATATCAATATTATGGATTACCGTTATTACGAATTGAGGAAGGTAGAATGAAGGCGATAAACCAGCTTAAAACATTTCAGCGCATATTGGGCGAGTACCCCGCCGAAACACCTTTAGGTAAGTTCTTGCCGGGCTTTTATCGCCAAAACAAACAGATGGGATCAAGCGACCGAAGGGTTGCCAACCGGTTAATATATAACTACTTTAGGTTAGGCAAAGCGCTTTGGAACACCCCTACCGAGGACCGCTTAATGGTTGCCGAGTTTTTATGCAATACGCAGGTAAACTCTTTCCTGCAACATTTCAAACCCGACTGGGCGGCCTGCGTTGGTTTTACCATTGATGAAAAGATAGACCTGGTTACTAAAACGCACCCCGATTTTAAATTGGATGATGTTTTTCCGTGGATTAACCAGGCATCGCCGAATATTGACAAAACAGCTTTCCTGAAATCATTTTTTGTACAGCCCGACCTGTTTATACACGTACATAATGGTTACGACCATTTGGTTAAAGCCGAGTTGGTAAAAGCAGCCATTGCCTTTAAAGACGAAGGCAACGGCTGTATCTCGTTACCTAACGGTACGCGATTAGAGGCTATCTTCCCTACCCAGCATTGGTTCGAGGTGCAGGATTATTCGTCGCAACAAACGGCCAACTATTTTAAACCCAATAAATGGGATGCCTGGTGGGATGCCTGCGCGGCAAGCGGCGGCAAATCGTTATTGTTGCATGAGTTGGAACCTAACATTAAACTGGTAGTGTCGGACATCCGCGAGTCTATACTGGCTAATTTGGATGAGCGTTTCCGGTCGGTTGGATTGATGAAATATCAAAAGAAGCAAATGGATCTTACTCAAAATATAGATCAGGAATTACATAGTTATGAGTTTGACGGTGTTATCCTTGATGCCCCCTGCAGTGGCTCTGGCACCTGGGGCCGCACCCCCGAAATGATCTCACAGTTTGAACCGCAGAAGATAGAGTTTTTTCAGCGCCTTCAAAAAACTATAGCCGCCAATGTTATCAAATATTTAAAACCCGGCAAACCATTAATCTACATCACCTGCTCGGTTTTTAAGGCGGAGAATGAGGATGTGGTGGATTACCTGGT
The DNA here is from genome assembly GCA_014376655.1 of Mucilaginibacter sp. Classification (GTDB taxonomy): domain Bacteria; phylum Bacteroidota; class Bacteroidia; order Sphingobacteriales; family Sphingobacteriaceae; genus Mucilaginibacter. The sequence goes on from JACMRC010000165.1 coordinate 6,845, forward strand.
TAAAGAGTGTGGATTAAAGTTGGAGGAAATAAAAGTGTTAACCGGTTATGAGCATAAGGCGGATAGTATGTTTGTGGCGCGGTTGAGCCCCCCAGCCCCCTAAAGGGGGAGTTTTTTGAAATAACTTATTTCCGTGCAACGTTAAAAAATGTTAATCTTTTAATTTATTGTGCATTTGGGGTTACTTTAGTTTTATAAACCTCCAACCTATGCTGCACAACTACTTCATTATTGCCTGGCGAAACATCTGGAAACATAAACTTTTCTCGCTCATTAATATCTTCGGCCTATCTGTAGGTATTGCCTTTACTTTGTTGATAGCCGTGTACGTTTGGCAGGAAATGAGTATTAACAGCGAACTTAGGAACACCGAAAACCAATACATCGTACAAAGCAAATGGAAAGACCCCGGCATGGGCTATGAGCTAACCTGCCTTGCTGCCCTGCCCGAGGCTTTAAAAAGAAATTATCCGGGTTTAGTTACCAACTATTACCATTGGGACGGCGTAAGCTCAAATGTTTCAAAAGGCGATAAACATTTCCGCGAGAACCTGCAGGTGGGCGACGGCACATTTTTAACCACCTACGGCTTTAAGCTATTACACGGCGATGCTGTTACCGCTTTAAATGACCCTTTTTCTGTAGTGATAACCAGCGCGGGTGCCATTAAGTATTTCGGCAAAACAAATGTTGTTGGCCAAACCCTCACCATAGAAAGCTTTACCGGGCTAAAGCATGATTTTACGGTTACTGGCGTACTTGACAGATACAGAAAAAACTCGGTTACCGACATTACCGAACAAAGCAACAGCACTGTTTTTTTACCGGCACCAGCGGCAAAGTTTTTAGGGCGCGATTTAGAAAGCTGGAACAATGTGGTAGTAGTTGGTTTGCTGGAGTTAAAAAAAGGCGTTAAGCCCCAGGATTTGGTAAAACCGATGAAAGCA
>JACMRC010000166.1 GCA_014376655.1 Mucilaginibacter sp.
CTTTTTCAACCAGTTCGGTAAGGTCAAAAGGTTTGTTTATAATGGCATCGCAACCATAGTCAAACAATTCATCATCATGATTAATGTAGGCCGAGAAAATAATAACAGGTATATCCTTAAACACGGGATGACATTTTATTTGTTTACAAAGTTCGCCGCCATTTGTACCGGCTACGCGATAATCTAATATTACCAGGTCGGGCATAAACTCTGAAAGCATGGGCATAACGTCCGCGCCGTTTGATGTGCTTTTAACATCAAACTTTTCGTAGGAAAGTGTTTCGTGTACAATTTCCAGGATATCCTGGTTGTCGTCTAATATTAAAATACGTTTTGACATCTATCGGTATTAATATTTCGAAAAACTTAAATCGATTATCTGAAAAATGCTTGTAATAAGCGTAAGGGTTTTGGCTGAAACTTTTTCGAATGTGTGATCAAATATAATTATATATTCTAATATATGTAAGCCATATTAATAACATTATGACTAACAAATTATAATAAATAAAATTTAGTGCCCTGTAACGTTTACAGCGCACTATTTAACTAAAAAGTTTCGCCCAGGTTTATCATAATTGCCGAATAACCTTTACTTACACCGTAATCAATGCCAATATTTGTATCCGTTTTTTTATTGAATTTAATACGCAGGCCTGCTCCGCCGGCCGGGTTAAGGTACTTAAACTGCCTGCTGTTGGGCTGGCTGGCCGAGTTTACATTGGCAAATGCCACAAACCCAAAGAGGCCATTGTCAGTTATATCGCAGCGGTATTCGGTTTCTAAATAAAATAAGCTTTCGCCCCGATAGCGGTTTTGCTCAATACCACGGCCAGATCGCTGGTAAGGGTCATTGCCTATTGATGGGAGGTTTAAGTAAGGCGAACCGGGCGATAGGGTGGTCCAGTAATAGGCCCAAAACGCCAGCATGTTTTTAGGCCATGATGGAACTGTAGATAAGGACAAATATTTGCGCACATCAACATATAACGACTGCCAATTATCAATACTGCCCAGTTTGGCTGCGCTAAAACGATAGATAACGTTGGCATACCAACCGGGTAACGGGTTTATAGAGTTGTTGCGTGTATCGTACAGTAAATTTATAGTAGGGCCGGATGAGAATGAGTTTTGATTGGTTTTAGTACCGAAAGAATAATCTGTGAACTGGTTTAAAGTTTTGTTAGTGCCGTTATCGCTTTCAATACCCAGGTAATAATCTAAATTATAGCCGATACCGGCAAAAAAGTAGGGTGTTATTTGTTTAAGCACACTTTGGTAAAACCTTACGTATACATAATCTATTAAAAATTTATGGTCATCTGATTGCCCGCCCCCCAGCCCCCATGTGTATTGCGGGTATACCAATACGCGTGTATCGCCCTGGATGTTGTAGGTGTTGTTTTTTAACCAGATGTTTGAACGGATTGGTAGCCCATATCGCCCTTCAAAATTTAAGTAAGGTGAAAAATCAATAAACGAAAGGTAGGTATTACGTGGGTCGCCTAAATAAAACCCGGCCGTAGTTGATGTTATAAACGTATTACCGCCCAATGCACCACTATTGGAAATAGGCAATACAGAGAAATAGAATTTCTTTTTTTGTTTATCGGACACCAAACGTGGTTTGATATGCAGTATGGAGTTAGCAATATCAATCAAATCTTTCTTCTCCAGCGTATCAACAAAAGGCCTGTACTTAGCCGAACTGCTATCAGTTTGTGCCGATACGCCTATCGCCAATAAACAACAAGCAATTGTAAGTAAGGCTTTTATCATTTAAACGTATAACGTTATTACAATGGCTTCAATATACTAATAAAACACAAAAGCCCGTCGCATAAAGTTACGCGACGGGCTTTTGTTAAATCAATAGTTAATTTCTTGATTTTGAATAAACATAAGCATTTGGATAGTGCCCGTGTTTTTGATAATATGCTGCCCTGTAAGCTGCAATACGTTTTTTCTCTTTATGCTTACGGCTTTCGTTACCAATAATGTAACCACCGCCAGCGCCTACGGCACCGCCTATTAATGCGCCACCAACATTATGACCTATTAAGCCACCAACAATAGCACCACCGGCACCGCCTATAATAGCGCCTCTACCTTGTTCGCTAAGTACTTTTTTCTCTTGTGCATGTGCAAGGTTGGCTGTCGAAAATACCAATGCTGTAACTATGCCTGTGTATAATATTAACTTTTTCATAATTTTTTTGTAAATAAAATTTTAGTTATAAAGAATAGATCAAATTGCAAGCCAAAGGTTTAATATAGCTTAATAACCTATTGATAAGTTCAATTTAATTAAAAGTGTATGTTTTAGTAGCCACTTTTTTAGTAATTACCAAAATATTACAGTGTTTGTAGCCGGGCTTAATATGTAAAGGCGATATTTGCCGAAAATTAGGGGGACGGCACCCTTTACATACTATGACCAAACAACGTTATTTTTTTACTGTACTAATATTAGGTTCGCTTACCGCTTTAGGGCCTTTTTCTATTGATATGTATCTTCCGGGTTTCCCGGCCATTGCAAAATCATTGCATACCACTACCGCGCAGGTTTCGCTATCGTTATCCAGTTTTTTTATAGGCTTAGCAGCGGGGCAGTTATTGTATGGCCCTTTGCTGGATAGGTTTGGCCGTAAAAAACCTTTGTATGTAGGCTTGGTGCTATACATCATTGCATCAGCAGGATGCTATTTTTCCACCAGTATTGAAACCTTAATTACCCTGCGATTTATACAAGCCATAGGCAGTTGCGCGGCAGGTGTTGCATCAATGGCTATGGTGCGCGATATCTTCCCGTTAAAGGATAACGCTAAGATCTTTGCCTTGCTGATATTGATATTAGGCGCATCGCCCATGATAGCGCCAACAGCAGGCGGATACATTACCGTTGAGTTTGGCTGGCACGTAATATTTGTGATATTAGGTATAATGGCGTTGCTGATATTACTAACTGTGGTCTTCTTCTTGCCCGAAAGTTACAAGGCTGATCCAACCTATTCGCTCAAACCGGCTCCTATCATCAACAGCTTTTTGCAGGTGCTTAAAGAACCTCAGTTTTATACTTACGCCTTAACTGGCGCTTTCGCTTTTTGCGGGTTGTTTGTATATGTTTCGGCTTCGCCGATTGTGTTTATGGAGGTGTTTAAAGTAAGTGCCAAAACTTATGGTTGGATCTTCGCAGGGCTGTCTATCGGCTTCATCGGCTCAAGCCAGGTTAATAACCTGTTGCTCAAAAAATTTAAAAGCGAGCAGATCATCCGCGTATCCATGACCATACAGGTTATAACAGCCTTATTGTTTTTGATAGGCAGCCATTACGGCTGGTACGGGATAGGCAGTACCCTTGCCCTGATATTTGTATTACTATGCTGCGTTGGTATTACCAGCCCAAACGCCTCGGCCCTATCGCTGGCACCGTTCGAGAAGAACGCGGGTACCGCATCAGCCCTGTTAGGTGCGCTGCAATTGGGTTTAGGTGCACTCGCTACATTTGGTGTAAGCGTATTTGATAGCCGCTCTGCTGTACCTATGGCAGGTATTATGGAATCAACCGCTGTGGTTGGTTTATTGGTACTATTATTTGGCGCTTCGCGGATAAAACATAAGGTGGATGTAAGTGGGAGTGGTGCGGTGGTGGCGCACTAACAAAAGTTGTCATCCTGAGCGATAGCGAAAGATCTTATAAAATTGATAGGTATACATTAGGCAAGCGGCGACTTAGCACTCGTACAAGATCCTTCGCTATGCTAACCATGGCATGTAGCTAATGTAATTATAGGTCATATCACTTAAACATAGCCATATTATCACGCGATATCACGCAGTTATCACCCGTTTTCACGCAGTTATCGCACGTTTTCACGCGATTATAGCACGAAATCACGCGATTTCACAGTCTTTTTTTAACTTAAATAGCTGTATACTAATACATTACCATAAAAATGGAATTTGTTTTCTTTTTGGATTAAAATGCCTAAAAGTTAGTCGCTTTAAAAAGATCAGGCGGTTTGGCTTATTACAAAAATACAAAAAATATAGCGCAGATAAAAATGTACCCGATGATGATGGCTGAGATCATTTGCCTAACTATTCACATATATTTTTAAACGCGATTGGGCTCGATCTAAGCATGTCTTTTTCTTCCTCACAACTTGCAGGGTTTGATAACTCAGGATGACAACATATAAATGTTACTTTACTCCCCCAACACCTCGTCTATCACCCCAAACTCTTTGGCTTCGGCGGCAATCATCCAGTGGTCGCGGTCGCATACATCATGTACCTTTTGGTAGTCCTGACCGCTGTGTTTGGCAATGATATCGTAAAGCTCCTTTTTAACTTTTAGTACCTGGTTGGCGGTTATCTCAATATCCGATGCCTGTCCCTGCACACCACCCAGCGGCTGGTGCAGCATTACACGC
>JACMRC010000013.1 GCA_014376655.1 Mucilaginibacter sp.
CTAAATATGATGATAAGGGCAACTATCAGTGGGCATTTTCCATACCAGATATTGCCCACTTTGGTAATTCACTTGACATTAATGCTTATGCGGGTAACATTGACATTATTGGGGGAGACGTTTTATTACGCCAGGGTGCCCAGTACCTAAATGTAAATAGTAATAATGAAATAGTTGTAACCGGGCAGTTTGGTTTTGGTATACCTCAAAGAACAGTAAATTTTGATGCCACGGGATGTGGGCTTAGTAACATGACTGCGCAGGGCAGTGGTGATATATTTATTGTGCGTTACGCGCCTACTACAGAAGTACCCATTACTAATAATACCGCAACAGCACCTGCTGTAACCACCATTTGCCCCGGCGATGCCCCCGGCCCTATTACCGGCAGCACACCAATTGGTAGTAACTACACTTACCAATGGCAGCAATCTTTGGATAATAAAACCTTTACCGACATTCCCGGCGCGTTGTCAAAAGATTTTGACCCGCCTGCGATAACCGCGACAACCTATTATCGCCGCGGTATCCTGAAAGCGGTATGTGCAGTGCCAAATGTCAGCAATGTAATTACAGTAAACTTTATAAAACCTGTATCAGATAATAGCATTGTTGCCCCGTCCGTTAACAGTTTTTGTAATGCCGGCAATGCAAGTTTAATTCGTGGCTATGTCCCGCAGGCCGTTGGTAATGTTGATTATCAGTGGCAGCAATCAACAGACAATGTTACGTTTACCGATATCAGCGGTGCCACAGCAAAAGATTATGATCCGCCATCGGCCAGTGTCACTACCTATTACAGGCGCCTTATTACTAACTCGCCCTGCAATATCCGTACGCCGGGAAATACGGTTACTATCACTATCAACCCTTTGCCTGTTGCAACGGTATCGGCCGAACAGAGCATTTGCCCGGGCCAGCCGGCGACGCTCAATGCTACGGGTGGTACCCGCTACTCGTGGTCGCCTGCTACCGGTCTTTCTGCAACAGACATTGCATCGCCCATAGCCACACCTGCCACCACTACAACTTACACTGTAACGGTTTTTAATAATGACTGTAGCAACCCATTAACGGTTAAGGTAAACGTTGCTGCACCACCCCTGGTTGATGCAGGTCCTGATAAAAATATATTTAGAGGCGATAGGGTGCAACTAAACGGCCGGGTAACCGCAGCGGCGGGCACTACTTACCAATGGTCGCCGGCAACTTACCTGGATGATCCAACCAGCCTTACGCCGGTTGCTACCCCTGATCAAAACATAACTTACAAGCTAACGGCAACAACTGCCGGCGGATGTTTTGTGGTTAATGATGAGGTGTCTATAAAGTTAAAGGAGAAGATCAGGATCCCTAATACCTTTACCCCTAACGGCGACAATGTTAATGACCTTTGGCTGATAGACGGATTAGATACCTATGATAACAGCGTAATAACGGTTTTTAACAGGTTTGGACAAAAAGTTTTTAACAGCATCGGCTATGCAAAGCCGTGGGATGGCATGGTTAATAATAAGCGTTTGCCCCTTGGTACTTATTATTACATTATCGACTTAAAAGATGGGCAAAGGCCCTTATCCGGCTATGTTATGTTATTGAAATAATAATTTATAAGCCTATTATGTAATTATTAACTTTGATGATTAACATTTAATGATAAATGCAGGAAGTAAACAGTAGCGAAAACCTTAAGACGGCTTATGATAATTATTATGAAAATAATGATGAAACCTGGCGCATGTTGGGTGCCAAATACAAGGTTGAGCATATTTTAACTGTTTGTAAAGGCTATACTTTTAATAAAGTATTAGAGGTTGGCGCAGGCGACGGCGTTATTTTAAAATTATTGGCCGATAAAAGTTTTGCGACGGAACTGCATGCGGTCGAACTTTCTGCAAGTGGTGTGGAGCGCATTAAGGAAAGAAACATACCAAGCCTAAAATCTGTACAGGAGTTTGACGGGTACCATCTGCCTTTTGAGGATAATAGTATGGACCTGATCATCCTTACCCACGTTTTAGAACATGTGGAGCATGAGCGCTTGTTATTGCGCGAGCTTAAACGTGTTGCCAAAATGGTATTGATTGAAGTCCCCCGCGATTATAAGCAAGGTGTTGATACCCGCATTAAACACTTCCTGGCTTACGGGCACATTAATGTTTATACGCCAACATCTTTACGTTATTTGTTAGCTACCGAAGGGTTGGAAGTGGTAAAAGATTTAACCGATACCATAGCCCCCGAGGTTACCAAGTTTTATACTTTCGAAACTTTAAAAAAGCCGAAAAACTTTTTAAGCAGCCTTAAAATTGACCTGGAACATAACGTTAAAAAAGTAGCGGCATCCATCTTCGGAAAAAAAATGGAAGAACAATTTGCCAACTACTATACCGTTTTATGTAAAAAAGCCGACCATCAGCCCGATATATTTTAATGCAAAACCTTGCTCCTATAGCTTTATTCGTATACAACCGTCCGGATCATACGCGCCGTACCATTGCTTATTTGCAAAAGAATGTACTGGCTGCCGAGTCGCGGTTATTCATTTTTTCTGACGGGGCCAAAACCGATGCCGACATTGCTAAAGTAGAAGAGGTTAGGGCATTGGCAAACGAAGTGACCGGCTTTAAATCTGTTAAGGTCATATCCCGTAAGGAAAATATGGGTTTGGCTAATTCTATTATTATTGGTGTTAGCCAGTTAGTAAGCGAGTTTGGTAAGATTATTGTGTTTGAGGATGACCTGATCTCGTCGCCCTATACGCTTCAATATTTTAACGAGGGACTGGAAAAATACCAGCACGAAGATAGCGTAATGCATATTGGTGCTTACATGTATAACCTTGATGATAAAACCCTGCCCGATGCGTTTTTTTACCGAATAGCCACAAGTTGGGGCTGGGCAACCTGGGCAAGGGCCTGGCGCAATTTTGAACCGGATATTGATAAGTTAATGAAGCAATTCAACCTGGAACAAAAGCATGATTTTTCGATTGACTACACCATGAACTTCTGGAAGCAAATGGAGGAGTTTAAGGCCGGCAGAAACAACTCGTGGGCAATAAGGTGGTATGCGTCCATTTTTCTAAATGGAGGGCTTACACTCAATCCCTCGCACTCGCTGGTGCATAACATAGGGCATGATGGTAC
>JACMRC010000167.1 GCA_014376655.1 Mucilaginibacter sp.
GTAACCGGTATGGTAGCTGTGTTAACAACAATGCGCACACCATCGGCCATTACAGATGGGCATCCTTCGGCATTAAAAGCTGTCACCGAATAATTACCCGCCGCATTAGCTGTATAATCTTTTGATATGGCTCCGCTTATTCTCACTCCGTCTTTATACCATTGGTAAGCCGCAGCGTGGTCGGCACTTCCGTGTAGAACAATAGTTGCCCCTTCGTTGATATTAAAAGTTAGATATCCGCCCTGGTTTGCCGGGGTTTGGGAGTAAGCTTTACTTTTAATGATCAACAATGCGCATATAACTATTATTCTACACAAATGCCTCATCACTGTCGTTGCACGCTATTGTTTTTAATTAGCTGTAATCATTGGTTTGGTTGGCAACGGCGTAATTACAATGTCTTTTGTATTTGTAGCCGGGCAAGTTGAGTTAAGCGCATAGCTTACACTAACGCCAAAGGTTACAGTAGCCGGGGTAACTTCGTTAGTTACATCGTAAGTGCTTGATGTAGCACCCGGTATAGCAACTCCGTTCCTGGTCCACTGGTAGTTTATGGTATAACCTGTTGTTGGCGTAACATTAGCCGTTAGCTGGCTGGTGTTGGTTGCTACAGCACACATTGAAGCGGTTGGCGTAGTTATGCTCACACTTAACTGCGGCAATACAAATATTTTAATCACATCAGATAATGGTGATGTACAACCATTGGCATTTTCAGTAACTAACTGATAATTATAGTAGCCAGCTGCTCCCGATGTTTCGGTATACGTTCTTCCGGTTTGGGTTGTAACTTCCTGCCTTACACCATTTGGGTCAATTTTATACCAATGGTATTTGGCAAAATCCACTGCGCCGACATCTTGGGGGCCCGACAGGGAAATAGGCGATCCATAGCATAGTACTTTAGCAACCGCGGCGGCAGTAGCCGGCGGCGGCGTTGTAGCGTCGCTTGGGCCGGTAGTTACCTGGGCAGACGCGATAAACGTAACCATTGATAGCATAAGCACCAGGATGGTTGTGAGGGTCAGGGATCTTTTTTTCATGATTTTACTTGTTAATTTTGGTAGTTAATGGGTTATTATAGTGTTGTTATACCCGGCTTTTGCGGGTTTGGATTAATTGTAATTGTTTTTTGTACCGGTGCCGATGTACAGCCTGTAAGTTTATTTTGTTCGGTAATGGTATAAGTACCGCTTAAAGCTACCATTGGGTTTACTATGGTATTACCATTGCTGTCTTTAAAAACATAGTTATAGGTGTTGGTATCGTACCCTACTATGGTTTGGCTTAGGTTATAACTACCGCATGCTGCATTTGGCCCTGTTAGCGCTAAAACCGGGATAGGGTTAAGCACTACATGAACATTTCGGCGGTAAACCGGCGCAAATACGATATCATCAACAGCGAAATCATTACCGCTGGCAATAATATTTTGATTAACCAAGGCTATTGGAAAGCTGCCACCGCTACTGCCCGAGGTCCAGGTGGTGGTAAAGTATTGCCAGTTGCCCGTAGTAGCCGAGGGCGTGATGGTGCTGCCCAGCGGGCTGCCATTTATAGAAAACTGTAACTGCGCCGGGTTCCCCGGGTTTGCTGAAGTAACCCATACAGAAAAAACATAATCGGTATTAGGTAATACGGTAATGTTTTGTGACCACACAGTAACATTAGCTGTTGGTGCGCCGTTAACTATCAGCATATTTCTTTGGTTTGCCGGGCTGTTACCGGTGTGATCGTTAAAGGAGTTAAAGCCATTATGAAGCGCGCTGGGGTCGGTATAAACACCATAGGTTCCTTCCACATATAATGCGTTTGGAGTACCGGTCTTGGCCTTATAGGTATAAGCACTTGTAAATCCGGTATTGCCATTGGTGAAGTCGCCATTGGTTACCACGTTGGTGCCGGTAAGCTGCCACCAATAATCGCCCGAAGCATTGACTGTTAAGGACGTTCCGCTTGTGCCGTTGTTCCAGATAGGATTTGAATAGCCGGCTACTGTACTTGTATGCAATGTTGTGCTTGTGCCGCAAATAGTTACGGTATCAGTAAGGGGTACTGATAATAATTTAAATGATGAATTAAATTGGGTAAAAGAAAGCCCGGCTACTCCTACAAGGAGAAAGCAAAATAATACACTTATTTTTCCGGGTAACATTAAACGCACAATAATCAACCGTGTTTTTTTAATTAACAGGCAATTCGTTTTACGTAAACAGCTTTGTTAGTGTTACAAGGGTTAAACATTTGCCGCCAAAAATTTCGTTTTACTCAAATAATTTAGTTGGAACTTTAGGCATTAAACAAAAAGGGCATGCTTTTTATTGCCAAAGAAAGGCTTGTAATGCGCTGATTATTAGATCACTGTATGTCAATAAAAGTTAACGATGGTTATTAATATTTGTTAATAACTAAGCTATGTCGTTTTAGTGTCAAAAACAGTTATAGCGAAAATTTAACCCGCAATTTAACCCCGGGTTAATATTGAAGCTTGAAGTGTTCGGATTTTGTGCTATAGCGAACCTTGAAAATTGCAGATAAAACAATATTTTTATGGCCTATGCCCTCAACCCAATATTTAAAAAAGATAAGGCCGGTACAGTTAATAGCTGTTATCTTTTTTACAGTATCAGGCGGCCCGTATGGGCTGGAGCCTTTATTAGAATATGCCGGGCAGCACGGGGCATTGCTGGTATTGTTGATTACCCCGATACTATGGGACGTACCCGCTATTTTTACTGTGCTTGAGCTAAACAGTATGATGCCCGTAACGGGTGGCTATTATAAATGGGTTAAATATGCTTTAGGGACACGCTGGGGGTTTTTCGAAGGTTGGTGGACGTGGCTTTACACCTTTGTCGATTTGGCAATTTATCCCGTATTGTTTGTAGAATATGCCTCTTTCTTCTTTCCCCATCTGCGGGATTATAAAGTGCCGGTATGTTTAGCAATTATATGGGCATCGGCAGGGTTGAATATATTGGGAATAGTACCCGTTGGTAAGGTTTCTTTGGTTTTGGGTGTTGCTGTATTAACGCCCATTTTAATCCTCTTTGGGCTGGCCTTTTATCATCATACCGGTGAACTGACTATACAGTCGCCATCGTTAAAGGGTGTTGCTTTCCCGTCGTTAGGTATGGCGTTATACACCGTAATGTGGAATTGTTTAGGATGGGACAATACCACCACTTACGCCGAGGAAGTTGAAAAACCGGTACGCTCCTACCTGGTATCTATGTTTATAGCCTTTGCTTTAGTAATTGTTATTTATTTCCTGGTGATATGGGTAGCGCAACTGTCGGGCATAAGTCCCGCGGTTTTAGCCGAAAAGGGTTTCCCGGCTGTAGGCGAAATAATTGGCGGGCAATGGTTAGGCGCTTTACTGGCTTTGGGTGGCATGGCAAGTACATTGGGGATATATGCGGCGGTGTTATTATCTGTGTCGAGGGTACCGCAGGTAATGTCTGAGGATAGCCTTTTACCCGCGCGATTGAATAAGCTGCATTCGCGCTTTCAAACGCCTTATGTATCAATCATCATCTGCTCGGTTATTGTAAGCCTGATGATATTATGGACCTTTGCCGACCTGTTAATAATAGACGTTACCGTGTACGGTGCGGGATTATCTTTAGAATATATCGCGCTTATCAAACTCCGAATTAGTGAACCCGATACCATCCGTCCATTTAGGATCCCGTTAAACATTGCAGGTTTGTGTATATTATGCGTGCTGCCGGCATCGGTTTATTTTGTAGCCCTGAGCGGCGCATTCTCTTCATCCGCAGAAACAATAAAACCCGTCTTGTTTGCTATTGGCGCTTTAATGAGTGCAGAGGTAGCCTGGCGCTTATTGGTGTTACGAAAGTTGTCTGCTCACTAATAATGTACTAAATATTAGTCAACAATTTGGGGCCGATCCCGCGTTGCTTTTTCCTGACTGTTAAAAAAATGTTTTTAAAGTTGTTAATGGGGCTGTTTTCTGGTTTATTATGATTTTATATTACCGTTGGCATTGGGTTTGCCGTGTTGTGTACAACAATATAAAAACAACATGAAAGCAGTAAGAAATAGTATTATAGCCCTGGCCCTAACTTTTAGTCTATTTGGCACCGGGTGCAGCTCATTAAATAAAACTCAAAAAGGTGCTGCTATCGGCGCAGGTGCCGGTGGGGTAATAGGCGGAATAATTGGCCGTAGTGCTGGTAATACCGCATTAGGGGCCATTATTGGTGGTGCAGTTGGCGGTACAGCCGGCGCGGTGATAGGCCATAAAATGGACAAGCAAGCTGCCGAAATTAAACAAACCGTACCGGGTGCTACAGTAGTAAGACAAGGTGAAGGTATACTGGTAAAATTCGACTCTGGTATATTATTCGATGTTGACAAGGCCGTCTTAAAACCGGCAGCACAATCTAATTTGCATAACCTGGCCGCATCATTGCAAAATAATCCACAAACTAATATTACTATAATCGGCCATACCGATAATACGGGTTCGGCGGATCATAATATGGACCTGTCTATACGTCGTGCACAAACTGTGCGCTCGTTTATAGTTGCCGATAATGTGAGTACCGGCCGTTTAACAACAAGTGGCAAAGGCGCATCAGAGCCTGTTGCAGATAACACTACCGCTGATGGCCGTACCCAAAACCGCAGGGTTGAGATAGCCATTGTAGCTAACGACCAAATGAAACAACAAGCCGCACAAGGCAACTAAAATATTACGTATATAGTTTTTTACGGAACCCCGACCCGACCTATGTTAGGACGGGGTTTTGTTTTATATGCTGATCCATAAATTGCTATAAATTAAACCATTAACAACTATTTAACATTTTACCCCTTGCATTTCATATAAGTTAAGTTTAGCTTTGTAACATGATAAAAAGATTAACCACGCTTTTTTTAACAAAGGTATATATCATTACCGTGTTAGGCTTTGCGCTTAATCTACATTATTGTGGCGATGTGCTGGCGTCTGTAAAAGTTAACGCGCCGGCCAAAAACTGCACACCTGTTGCAGTTAAAAAAATGAAATGCTGCAACGATAAGCACGTTGAGGTTAAAATTAAAGACGCTCACCAGGGCGAATCGCAATCAATACTTTCTAAAATATTCGCGTTTGAACTGCCTGAAATTTCATTTGGCGATTACTTCCTATCAGCACAAAAAGAACTTTTACAAAAGCTTTCAGGTAGTGATCCTCCTGCTCCACCGCCACCATATTCGGGCAAGGCGGCACAGTATATTAAAAACTGCGCCCTTCTTATTTGATTTAAATTGATCCCTATGTGCCGTGGTAAAACTTACCGCGTGTTTATTTTTTTACGATCAATTTTTATTCAAAATGAAAACATTTAAAATATTTATAGCCATTTTGGCTTTTACAGCTACTGCGGCTCATGCCCAATTTATTAAAGCCGAACTACAAGTTAATGGCCTTACCTGCTCTCTGTGCTCAAAAGCGACAGAAAAATCATTAAGAACCCTTGATTTTATTGGGGATATTAAAGTAGACCTTAACCGTAATATCTTTTTATTGACTTTTAAAAAAGAAGCTTCTGTAAACCTGGACCAGATAAGCAAGAAGGTAGAGAACGCCGGGTTCTTTGTAAATAACCTAAAAGCCACTTTTAATTTTGACAATGTAAAAGTGCTTAATAACTACTTTAGTTATACAGGCAATACTTATTATTTGATTAATGCAGGTAATAAGGCACTTACCGGGCTCTTAGTCTTTACCGTTGTAGATAAAGGATTTGCCCCGGCTTCGGTATATAAAAAATACAGTGCGGTAGCTGCCGATAACAGGGCCGGCAAAGTTTACAAGGTAATA
>JACMRC010000014.1 GCA_014376655.1 Mucilaginibacter sp.
AAACGGACTGTTGGGTATGGGTCCTTTCCCGTTTGAGGGCGAGGAAGATGCTGATGTGATAAACGCAGGTAAGCAAACTATTACCATGCTGCCGGGTTCAGCGATATTTGATTCGGCTATGAGCTTTGGTATGATAAGGGCGCGGAAGGTTAATTTGACCATATTGGGAGCAATGGAAGTATCAGAGAACGGCGATATAGCTAACTGGAAGATCCCCGGTAAAATGGTGAAAGGTATGGGCGGCGCTATGGACCTGGTGGCATCAGCCGAAAATATTATTGTAGCCATGCAGCACGTAAACAAAGCAGGCGAATCAAAGCTGTTACCACAATGTACCTTACCATTAACCGGTATCAACTGCGTTAAAAAAATAGTAACCGAACTGGCTGTATTGGACGTATTACCCGGTGGTGGCTTTAAATTACTTGAACGTGCGCCAGGAGTAAGTGTCGAAGAAATAAAGAATGCTACAGCGGGTAGGCTGATTATTGAGGGCGATATACCTGAAATGGTATTTTTGTAAATATTTTATATATTTATAAAATAAACCATAATCTTAACACTTATTAATCATGGGCTTAGGTGGACCTGAACTTATCATAATTCTAATAGCAATAATACCAGCTATATGCCTGTACTTTTTACCGGCAATAATAGGTAGGCATAAAAGTAACGCTACTAATATTTTTTTAGTAAATCTTTTTTTAGGTTGGACATTTGTAGGCTGGGTTGTAGCATTAATTTGGGCTCTTTCTTCAACAAACCCACCAATAGTTTATTACAATAACACTAATACTGCAAAACCAATAGATAAAACAGGCGAGTTGTTTAAGTTTAAGGAACTTTTAGATGCAGGCGCAATCACGCAAGAAGAATTTGACAAAGAAAAAGGTCGAATTTTGAATGGTTAGAATATTTCTAACTAAGCACCTTTTCCCTCAACTCTTTCGAAATCTCATCAGTAACGGCCTGTATAGCATCGGCAGTATGCGTGTTGTTAGGGATGATCTTATGGCACTCGTCCCTGTAAGGCAACAAAAACTCATTATAAGCAGGTACAACATGATTTTCCCATTTGTACATTACATCATCATGCGAGTAGCCACGTTCCTGTAGGTCGCGTTTTAAGCGGCGCTGTAGGGCTATCTCTCCATCGGCCTCCAGGAATATGCGCATATCCAAAAGTTCGTCTATCGCCTTAAAATGGAATATAAACAGTCCCTCTACAATTAAAATAGGAGCTGGTTTTATCTCCAGCATTTTGGGCTCTATGTTGGGGTTGTTAAATGTGTATTCTTTTTTATAAATAACCTGGCCGTCTAATAGCTTATAAATATCATTTTCAAACTGCTCATTATCAATAGTAGATGGTAAGTCGAAGTTATAATGCTTGTTTTCCTCGGGCGTCATGTTATGTGCCACCGGGAAATAGTAATCATCCTGCGATACCAGGCAAACCTCATCAGCAGAGAAATGATTTAAGAAGCGGTTTAAGAAAAACGTTTTCCCCGACCCGCTTCCGCCGGCAATACCTATAATATAAGGATTATTCATTAGGTGGCGTGCCATAGCTAATGGTTACATGGATCCGTTTATCTAAAGCGCCTATTGATTCGGCTACGTTTTTAGTCATGATCAAAATTACATCTTTTGTTGTTTCGTTGTCGCTAAAACGGCCAACAACTTTTGCAAAAGTTGTTTTGCTGGTCATAGGGTTAGTAATTTTTATTACCGTGCCTATTGGCGCGGTGCGGTGCAATACCAGTTTTTTATTCGGGTCGAGGCTGGTATCGTCTATCCAGGTAGCTACACCTTTCTCGTTTTTCTCGAATAAACCATAACGGTTGGCATTCAATTTACGCTCGGCGCTATCAATGCCGTTAACCGGAACAGGGGTAGTCGAATCGCGTATAGCAACAACCGGGGTTGCCACCGGCGACGGTACATCAGCAGTGCCAGATTTTACCTGCAATACCTGTCCCGGAACTACCGTAGTTGATGTTAAGTTATTTAGTTTGGTGATATCCTCAACTGTGGAGTTAAAGCGTTTGGCTATAGAGTAAAGCGTTTCGCCTGCCGATACTTTATATTGTTGCGTAGCGCCACTTGTATTTGTTGCTGACTGAACCGGCTGCTGTGTTGTTTGTTGGTGTGTTGCAGCAGGAGTAGGCAGGGCAGGTGTAGTATCAGCTTGTTTTTTTACTATGGCCGGTTTTGTAGTTTCTACAAACGATCTGTCAGTAGGTACTTTAATAATAGCGCCTATTTTTAAAGGTGCGTTATTATTAAACTTGATGATATCGCCCGGTTTAACATTATAGCGGCGCGCTACCGAGTAGTAGTTATCTTTTGGGTCCAGTTTATGTAATATCACTTTCTTGCCATCCAGATTTTCAACCCCTACTGAATCAATTAATATGTTTTTGGCAAAAAGTGAGGTAGAAGCGGTTAGGAGAAGTGTTAGTAATAATAAAGTAGTTAATTTCATAATAAATTCTTGTTCAGTAATTTATAGGTTTAAAACCCTTAACTCTGATTTGTTTTTAATATAAATGAGCGAGTTTTTATACATGATAAACGACTCGGGCTGCATTTTTTGTATATCAGCACTTAATAAATCTTCATAAACAAGGCTGGGTCCATCCATTATATACAGCTGTTGCTGTAGCTGCGCTGCGTTTAAAGTGTGCAAAGATACAATTCTGAAATTATTGTGATCAACGTAATGTATAATGTTTCCGTACGGTTCGGCAGGCAACGTTAATTGCAGCTGATCAGGCGATAATATCTGTGGAGCTACAATATAATTTTCAACCTCGGTATCAATGGTTTGCTCAAATTGCCTTAGCCTTTCGCCGGTCTTAACATCAACTAAAAATAATTTTTTAGGCTGTAGCTGGGTATTGAATAATATAGGGCCGTTAACCGATAAATGATCGAACGCGTAAGTATAATTACTCCAGCTAACCTCGCCATTGGAGTTAACAGCAGTAATGCCCTTATGCGTTGGTGTGTTTTCTGATTGATAATTATGCAACAGCAAAATGCCGTTATACGCTGCTTCCATGCCTGTTAACCACCGTTCGGGAGTGGTGTAGCCGGTAAAGTTAACCGCCCCTGTTACAAGGTTAAGCGATGAGAAGGAAACCTGTTTATCTGCTGACCTTATCTCCAAAAAAATAGTATCGCTTAAAATATCAATTTCTATCCGCCAGATCACTCCGGCAAACTGCTGATCAATTACAGGTAATAGCATTGCTATTAATATCTAAATCCAACGGTTAAAAAGAAATTATTGTTGATTTGATTAATATTGGTGACCGGGTTAGTTGGCAAGTTAATATTATAAGGTAATTCTGTTCTTGAACCTGTTATATGCATATAAGCGGCATCAACATAATAACTACCTAACCTATAACCCAAGCCACCGCTAACAGTTTTTGTATCTGCGCCACCTGTTTTTAACGGGCTGGGTTGTATGGCATAGCCCCCGCGAAAAGCAACGGGGCCTAATTTAAGTTCGGCACCGGCGCGTAAATTAACGGCAGATTTATAAGTGTTTTTAATGATGTTATTATCGTACGAGTTGGTATAATCTTCATTGCTGTTTAAGCGCGTTCCGCTGTAATCAACATACTCTACATCGCCGGTTATAAAGCCATATTGCCCCATAAATACTGACAGGCCACCCGCAGCTTTAAATGGTGTGCGCATGGTATAGGTCAGCGGATATTCAATAGGTCCGTTTGAAAACTTGCTGCCACTACTTAAACTATTTGTTAAGCTCTCGCTAAATGAATCATCTATAGTTAAAAAAGTAGGTGTTGTAATAGTTGCCCCTACACGCACCGCTTCAACCAACTTATATATAGCACCAAATTTGAAGTTAAAGCCTTCGCCTTTTGTTGTTTGGTATTGCGAATAGGTTGAATTAAAGCCGCGGTCTGCAGGGAGAGCCCCCTCAGTTACACTTACAGTACCTGTTTCATTAAAAGTTTTGGTTGAGTTATATTGCAAGCTTGTAATACCGATGCCAAATCCCAGGTATAACTTATTGCTGTAATTTGCACCTACAGATATATCAGAACCACTTTGCCCGCCTGTTCTGTTAATATATCCGGCTTGTTGTACCCCAAGGTACGAGTTGCTTGCATATTTGAAGCCTGATCCCGATGCAAACGCACTAATCAATTTCTGATCATACGCCCAAGCCTGTAGCGTGCCCAGATCTGCGCCTTCTGCATTGGCAAGATTAGCGTAATAGTCATTTATAGA
>JACMRC010000168.1 GCA_014376655.1 Mucilaginibacter sp.
AACCTGTTTTAATACAATACCGGTTAGTTTGATGTTGTCTTCGTTGGCCATCTCGGCTTTACGGCGAACATAGTTTACCTGGGCGCTATCGCTGTTAACATACCAGGGCTGCAACTGGTCGCGTAGAGTTGCGGGTACTGCCGGTGGTTTAAACTTCACCACGCTTATATCCCCGAATGTTATCTTTTTCCCCTTGGCACCGTTTGCCTGGAGAAAGAACGAGCCGCTATCAATATTAGGCAGATTTTTAAATACATATATCCCCAACGAATCGGTAGTGGTTTTTGTAAGAAAAGATGGCTTGCGCGATGAGATTACCACCTCTGCATTTCGGATAGGCTTATTAGTTAGGTTTGATACCCTGCCGGTTACTATTAGCTCTTTTTCCACCAAAAACTTTGCCGGTTTATGGGTAAATACATCTTTCCAGCTATAGCCGGTCCAGCCCTGGGTAAGCATTAAATTATCTAATGCCTGCCAGGCTTGGTTATTTGTACGGTTAATATAATACCCCGGCGATTCTACATAGCCCTTTAAATCCGAACTGATCAACAGGTTGGAAGCCATGCTGAAATTGCCCGCGCTATCAGGCTTAACCTGCGAATCGTCTGTAACAGCTAATGAAAAATTTCCCTTAACCGGGATGCCCGATTTATCTACTACGGCTATCTCCAGGCCCACGCTATCGCGTTTATGGTAAGTGGGTTTGTCCTGAGCGATCTTAATGTTTAACTGCTCTTTATTGTCTATAAATACTATCCGCTCATTTAATGGCCTTTTGCCTTTAAACAGGGTAAACTTTGCTATGCCAGATGGGAATAATTTTTTAGAGACTGCTATATCCTTTTGATTAAACTCAACCTTTTGCGAGTAATACAGCACGCCCCTTGCAGTGCCTATTAAATAACAAGCGGTATCGGTAGTTGAAATGCCTGTCGACGCAGAAATTGATATTTTAAGGTCGTCGGTATTTTCGGGGTTGCTGATATGCATTACGGTACCTATGGCTCTTATTTTAGGGAGTACAAAACTTTTTGCAGTTGGCTGAGTTAGTTTTGCCATATAAATTTCGCCGGCTGTCGGTGTAAACTCAAAAGACCCCATCCCGTTATGAATGGCTGCGAATGATGCCACCTCAGTTCCTTTGCTGTTGTACACTGCGCCTAAAACAGGCGTGCCTTTACCATCTTCGCCTATAGCTTTAAACCCGACTGTCGATTTTAAACCCGTAACCAGGTTGCCGCTTTCTGGTAAAAACTGCACATCGATGTTTTGATTACGGTTAATATTTAACGGCACCTGGATAGTTTTGTCGCCATCCCTTGGCTCCAGGCTTCGTATCTGTACCCGTAATCTTTTACCATCAACTTTTTCTTTTAAAACGTTGCTTAGTTTTAAAGATCCGTCGGCTCCTGTTAATAATTCTTTACTGTATAAATAATGGGTTTGGTCGTAAATCTTTACTTCTACCTTTCGTAAGCCCACGGGCGATGTTAGCTTATCAGATCGGTTTAAAAACAATGATACATCTAACTGGTCCTTATCTTGAACACGGTTAATTGACGCGGTAGATTTAACCAGCCAGGCTTCCTGTGCCGGCACACCCAAGTAAAAGCGCTGACTGAAAAAAGCTTCCTCGCCAAAATTTTGCATCCAGTTGGTGTAGGCCCGCAAGGTATAACCGCCTTCATGGAAAATGTTTTTAATCAACGGTATCTGCCCCCAACCCAAACCATCTTTAATTGGGATGCTTATACGGCGCACCATTTGCGTGCTGTCATCATCCAACTCAACATAAAGCAGTCCGCTTAATTTAGAAGCGGTAAGGTTAACCCTGTCTAACAAATAGCTTTTAAACCATAATGTATCGCCAATGTTGTAATGCGGTTTATCGGTATGCAGGTAAACTTTCTCGGCCGGCATACGGCTGTTAAAGCTATCCAGCGGCGCGGTTATCATGGCAAGGTCCTTCTCTGTATTTGGAAAGGCAAATGTTGCCCCTGGGTTGCCCTGATCGCCACTAACACTATAATGGTACACTTGCCTGCCCAGCTCGCCTGCGGCGTTTATACCTTCTACAATAACTTTGTAGGTGCCGGGGCCATCAGCATTAAAAAAGTTAAACACTGCTTTGCCGTCAGCATCTGTTTTTAAATAAGGGTTCCAGTATACCGTGGTGCGTAAATCAGGTAGTTTCACGGCATCGCCCGGCCTATCATACCGTGGCGAATAAAATTCGCGCACTTTGTTAAAACCTTTAGGTGTTATATTGGCAACCGACGGATTGTATTGTTTTTTAAAACTTCCTAATTTGGTCATCAATAACACATAGCTGGAGTTCTCACCGCCACCCAGGTAGCTTATTATCGCACGGTTTGTACGTACTACTAAAACTTTGGCTATATCCTCGGGCTGAATGCTGCCTTGCAAGATCTCATCAACCTCATCGGCTGTAGTAATTTTGCGGCCATCAAGAATAAGTGTCATAGCTGCTCTTGTCCGCAAATCTATTAACGCCATAAGTCCAAACTGTCCGTTGGGCTCAACACTAACGCCCGGTAACCTGGCTTGCAGGCACATTGCAAGTGTAGCGCAATTGGCCGCTTCGGTTTCATCAAATACGATAACTTTGTCAGCCGATACCTCCGGGATCTTATACATCCCTTGCGGTGTTATATTGCTGGGCGCTTTTAATCTTCGGGCTTTTATTCTTACTTCTTTTAGCCGTTGTACTTTATCTAACCGGCCCATTTTTTCGTAAATGTCGTCCAGCTTTTTGCCGTTATCTATATAAGCTTTAAGTG
>JACMRC010000169.1 GCA_014376655.1 Mucilaginibacter sp.
GAGTTGGTGCCGCGCAGCATCTCGTCAATTAAAAAAAAAACCTTGTACTCCTCCTTAACTGCGGCCAGCAGCATTTGCAGGCGGTCAAGCTCGGCTTTAAAGGTTGATGTACTTTCATTTAGCGAATCTTTGATCCGCATATAACTCACCATAGTGATAACCGATACCCGCATACTTTCGGCACAAACAGGCGCACCGCAAAGAGCCAATACAGTGTTGACACCAATGGTGCGCAAGAAGGTACTCTTGCCTGCCATGTTGGAGCCGGTAATGATATCTATTTTAAAAGTATCCGTAAGCTCATAATCATTAGTAACCCGGTTTTTGCTGCTAATAAGCGGGTGGGCAATAGCCTTGGCCACCAACGTATAAGCCTCGCCATCCTCAATTTTCGGGGTTGTCCATTCGGGATAGTTAAATTCAAGACCGGCTATACTTGCCAAAGCCTCAAACTCAGCTATTACATCAAAGGCATCTTCCAGGTTTTCGTGGTTGTTGCGTTTCCATTGTTCAATGGCAATGGTTTGTTTTAGCGCCCACAGCAGGAAAACGTTCAATATAAACCCAACAACCATTATCAAATTATAGCTTAGTTTGTCTATAAGCTTAGCTAAGGCTGCTATGTTTTTTGAGGTTTGATTCTCCTTTATTTTACGGGTTAAGGCGTTGTTGTTTGCGGCTTGCCATTCTTCTTTTTCAATTTTATCAAACACGACGGAGTAACCTGCCAATACCTTGCTTATTTTATCGGCAATAGCCGACGACCGGCCAATGTAACTACCCTTTGACGCAACAATAACCAGGTTAGCTGCTGCTAACAACAAAGCAGCTAATTCTGCTATCGGCCAAAAGAAGCCAGCTATAATAGCTGCCAATAATAAGTAAGGCGCAATCCTGATATACTTAAGAAGCGCAGCTTCGCCCGGGATGTTTAGCGGTGTGTGCAGGTAACTAAATAATCCTTTTAACTGGTTACTATCTGTTTTATTAGCGAATAAGAGCAGGGTTTGAAACTCCAGCTTCCATTGGTTCTTGGCGGCTATTTCTTTAACGGCTGCCTGGCGCTCTAAGATCACATCCTTCTTAGCAGGTGCGCTCAACCAACCGGCAAGTTTGGCAATACCCGGCCCGGTAGCTGCACGGTTCATTAACTTGAACAATGACAGGTTGCCGAAGATGTCGAGATCAGACGTATAGAAATGCTTCTCGTTGGCAAAATCAGCCCCGTTGTTATACAAATTACCGCGGGTGGTAATGCTGACTATTTCGTTCTCGTTAATGAGTGTAAGGTCCTTAAAATAGCGCATCTGCCGTTCATAGCCACTTTGGCGCGATACCAGCCAGGCAAAAGCAAATAGCAGCAACACGAAGGTTACGGCAATAATGCTAAAATCATCGTTAACTATTGCAAAGTATACGGCCACAACCATTGCCACAAATACGCCCAGGCGCATTAGCGCATATCTGTCGGCCAGTTTTTTGTATTTATCGGCCTCTTGCTGTGCAAGCTGCGCGTTATTGTTGTAATGATCTAAAATATCCTGTTCCATCCTCTAAATAAAATCAGTCAAAATAAGCACTAATATTTTAAATAACCGTTTATTTGTTGTTTTATGAAGATAACTTTCTTAACCGTTGGCAAAACCGAGGATGCTTATTTAAAAGATGGCATCGATAAATATATAAAGCGGCTAAAGCATTACACCAAACTGGAAATGGTTGACCTGCCCGAATTAAAGAATACCAAAGCCCTAACCGAGCAGCAACAAAAAACTAAGGAAGCTGAACTGATCCTGAAAAAGATCTCGCCATTAGACCATGTTATCCTGCTGGACGAAAAGGGTATGGAGCTTACTTCAAAACAGTTTGCTGCGTATATCGATAAAAAGTCTACCAGCTCAACCTCAAGCCTGGTGTTTGTGGTAGGTGGGCCTTATGGGTTTGATCAATCGGTTTATGAACGGGCCAATGATAAACTTTCGTTATCGCGGATGACGTTTTCGCACCAGATGATCCGATTGTTTTTTACCGAACAGTTGTACAGGGCGTATACAATTATAAAGGGCGAGCCGTATCATCACGAATAAAAGAGCATGGTTAAACGCGCGCCGTTGACTCACCCGGTCTATTCGAAACGTAGATCGGGTGAGTCAACGCCAAATGCTTAATCTCACTCTAATATAAATTAAACTACAAACCCTACCTTTGCACCATGTCAGGTCATTCTCATTCACACGATCACAATCACTCACATGGCTTTGGCCATCATCATCACGAACCACCCAAGCTTGATCACTTAAACAGCGCTTTTATTTGGGGTATTGTATTAAACTCGGCTTTTGTAATAGTTGAGTTTGTTGCAGGTATACTAACAGGATCACTGTCTTTATTAACAGATGCCGGCCATAACTTAAGCGATGTTGCCAGCCTGGCCTTAGCGCTACTTGCTTTTAAAATGACCAAAGTGGGGTCGAATAGCAAATATACCTACGGTTATAAACGGTCTACCATCTTGGTGTCCTTCTTTAACGCGGTTATACTGGTTGTTACGGTAGGCATAATTATTTATGAAGCTATTACCCGTTTTATTCATCCCGAAGCGGTATCAGGCGGTACAATGGCCTGGGTGGCTGCGATAGGCATAGTTATAAACGGTTTTACGGCATATCTTTTTGTGAAGGGCAAAGATACCGACCTTAATGTAAAAGGCGCTTATATGCACATGGCTATGGATGCTGTGGTATCGTTAGGCGTAGTTATATCAGGTGTTGTGATATACTTTACTAATTTATATTGGATTGACAGCGTAGTAGGCTTAATTATAGGCATAGTAATATTGCAGGGTACCTGGGGACTGCTTAAAGACAGCCTGCGTTTAGAAATGGACGGCGTACCCAAGGATATGGATCTTACCAAGATCAAAACAGAACTGTTAAAAGCAAAGGGCGTGGTTGATATTCATCACATGCACGTTTGGGCACTAAGCACTACAGAAAATGCTTTAACCGCCCACCTTGTTATTGCGCCGGCAGATCTACACCTTTTTGACAGCATTAAACAAGACTTAAGACACCGCCTGCAACATCTTGACATTAATCACAGCACCTTTGAGCCTGAGTTTGCGGATGAGAAGTGTCATGAGCCGAATTGTTAGGCGGATGTGCAAATGTGCGGATATGCAAATGCGCCGATGCCTATATAATTAATAAAAAAAATATAGCTAATAAAAAAGCCTCACTAGTAGTAAGCCTTTTTTATAATGAATCGATAAGCGTCTGCACATTCACGCATCTGCATATCTGCACATCAAAACTATCCTTTCTTAGACGGATTTTTTGGCGCGCTAACTTTTGGCGCTTGTGCCTTTGGGGCAGAAGTTGGCTTTTTAGCAACCGGTTTTGGCTTGTCGGCAGCTTTTATAGATACCGCAGCTTTTTCGCCTTCGCCGGCTTCGGATGTAGCAGGGGCAGCCTCGCTAAACAATGGCATATCTTTAAGGATGTTGTACCAGTTTAAGATCTTCTTCATATCAGAAGCATAAACCTTTTCTTCATCATGGCCCGGGGCCACTTCTCTAAAGAAACTTCTTAGCTTGGTGCCGTCAGCCTTTGCATCAGGAGCATTTGCAGCAGTTTTCATGCGCTCAAATACGTCCTTTAGTTTAATATCCTCGTCATCACCAAAAATAGTGATCTCGTCCAATGCCGCTAATTTAGCGGTTGATAGGTTGGCTATCAGTTTGGTTTTTTGCGCATCAAGACTTTCTAATACAAAACCAGTTTTGTTTTGTACCAATGCTTTCCATAAACCCGGTTTACCTGAAATCGATACAATTCCGCTTAAATTCATATTGTGGTTGAGTTTTGAGTTATGGGTTTTGAGTTATGAGTGAGTATAAACTCAAAACTCACCACTCAAAACTCACTACTTCTTAATTAATCCTCTATTACTTCTATTGCTGTTATTTTATCGCCCTGGCGTAAATCATCAACTATGTCAACGTTCTCTATAACTTTACCAAAGCATGTATGGTTACGGTCTAAGTGAGCTGTGTTGGTACGGCTATGGCAGATAAAAAACTGCGATCCGCCAGTGTTACGGCCTGCATGAGCCATTGATAATACACCACGATCATGGTATTGCAATTCGCCGGTTAACTCGCAATCGATGTTATAACCTGGTCCGCCGCTGCCAGCTTTGTAAGCTGTTGCAGGATCTTTAGAGAAAGGGCAACCGCCCTGTACCATAAAGTTAGGGATAACACGGTGAAAAGCTATACCGTTGTAAAATCCTTCTTTTGCTAATTTTTTAAAGTTAGCTACTGCTTTAGGGGCATCTGTTTCGTAAAATTCTACGGTCATGTCGCCTTTTTCAGTTTTTATAATTGCTTTACTCATTGTCAATTTTTTTTAAATGGTTGGCAAAGGTAATGTTTTTAAGGTGAAAGCTAAAAGGTAAAAAAGATAAAGCTTTTGTTGCTAAATATTAATAACCTGATAGCTATGAGGACAAGTTTATATCTTGCCCTGTCACAACAAATCCGCATTATATCACGCTATATCACACGATTATAACACGGAATCACACTATATCACGCGAATTCACACAATTATCACACTGAATCACACGTTTTCACAGTGCTATTTTTAACTTAAATTACTGTAAGTTAATGCATTAATATAAAAAATGGAACTTTTACGCTTTTAGCTTGAATTGATAGGCTGGAAAGTAGACCACTTTAAAAGCCAATGCTTAGGCTTAATACAAAGGTACAAAATATAGCAGAATATTAAGCTGATTTTTCCCGCAAGATTCATTTCTGAATCTCCTTTATTTCTTAATTTGGGTATTCCAAACACTAAGAGCCATCGGCTCGATAAATATTGTAGCAACGGGTTTCAACCCGCTGTACTTAAATAATAAATAATTAGAATGCCGTAGGCATGGCCTATAATATGCGTCGTACCTACGGCACTTTTGTTGATGGATATTGTAATCAACGAGTTGAAACCCGTTGCTACAAGATGTGTTAAGCAGATGGCTCTTTAATTTTCGAACCCTTAAGGTTTTAAACCCATCGCTAATAATTTAAGGAACCACCGAATGTAATACCTTAAATATTTATTCGTTAAATTTGAACATGAGTCTCCGCATTAAATACCTTTTAGCTTTTGCCTTTCTGCTTTTACCTTTAATTAACCGGGCTGCATCGTTATTGATGCCAATGGACGAGGTGCAGAAAAATCATCTTAAAGCTTATGGTATTGCGTTTTGGGTATTAAAGAACGGGGGCGAGGTTGACTGGCTGCTTAACTATCGCGGTGGTAGTTTCATGACCAAATATGATAAGAAATTAGAGGATGAATGTAATATCCGCGGCATCAGTTACGAGGTTTTAGCTGATGCTAAGGTTAACGAGATAGTTACCCAGGTTGGCGATCCTTCGGTTAATATGGACCTGGTTAAATTAGAAAAAGCACCGCGTATAGCCGTTTACTCGCCAAAAAACAAGCTTCCCTGGGATGACGCGGTTACGTTGGTTTTGAAATATGCCGAGATCCCGTTCGACCTGATATATGATGAAGAAGTGCTGCGCGGCGATTTGCCTAAATATGATTGGCTGCACATGCACCACGAGGATTTTACCGGGCAGTACAGTAAATTTTTTGCCGCCTTTAGTAATGAACAATGGTATGTAGACGATAAAAGGGCACAAGAGGCGATGGCTGCCAAGTTGGGCTTCAAAAAAGTATCAAAAATGAAACTGGCTGTGGTGCAGCGCATCCGTGATTTTACAGCAGGTGGTGGGTTTTTATTTGCCATGTGCTCTGGTACCGAAACTTTTGATGTAGCGCTGGCAGCCGCAAATACCGATATCTGTGAAAGTATGTTTGATGGCGACCGTGCCGACCGCGACGCGCAAAATAAGCTGGACTTTACCCAAACCTTTGCCTTCCAGAATTTTACTATCGACATGAACCCGTTTACGCATAAGTTTAGCGATGTTGATGTTACCAGCACCCGTATAGTTGATAAGACGCAGGATTTTTTTACACTGTTTGATTTCTCGGCCAAATGGGATGTGGTGCCAAGCATGCTTACCCAAAATCACGATAAGGTAATTAAGGGTTTTATGGGGTTAACTACCGCGTTTAACAAAAACATGATTAAACCCGGTGTAACAATTATGGGCGAAATGAAAACAGCCAATGAAGTTCGGTACATTCATGGTGAATTTGGCAAAGGGCAATGGACGTTTTATAGCGGCCACGACCCGGAAGACTACCAGCACGCGGTAAGCGACCCGCCAACTGATCTGAATTTACATCCAAACTCGCCCGGTTACCGGCTGATATTAAATAATGTGCTGTTTCCGGCTGCAAAGAAAAAGAAACAGAAAACGTAAGGGTAGTGGCAGTTGCCGGTTGCAGTAGGCAGTTGTTAACTAATTGAATTGTTGTTACTTTTAATTGCCAACTGCCCAGTGTAAACTGCTAACTGTATATAGGTTATTTTGTACGATGAGAAATCTAAAATACCTTTTACCTTTTGCCTTTCTGCTTTTACCTATCATAGGTAAAGCGGCTTCCATATTAATACCTATGGACGAGCTGCAAAAAGATCACTTAAAATCGTACGGGCTTGCCTTTTGGGTATTAAAACAAGATGCCGAGGTAGACTGGTTGCTTAATTACCGCGGCGGCAGTTTCATGATGCTGTACAATAAAAAAACCGAGGACGAGTGTAAAATCCGGGGCGTAAGCTATGAGGTGATATCAGATGCAAAAGTTGCCGAGATCACTACGCAGATAAATGATCCATCCGTTAATATGGACCTGGTTAAGCTGCAAAAGGCACCCCGCATGGCAGTGTATTCGCCCAAGGTAGGTGTTAAGCCGCAGGATGATGCAGTGATACTGGTTTTAAAATATGCCGAGATCCCTTTCGATATAATTTACGACGAAGAGATATTAAAAGGCGACCTTAATAAATACGACTGGCTGCACCTGCACCACGAAGATTTTACCGGCCAGTACAGTAAAGAGGGCCGCGGCCGTAACGGCGATAGGTTTTTACAAACCAAAGCTATACAAGAAGCGCTGGCCGAAAAGTATCACTTCGCTAAAGTATCAAAAATGAAACTGTCCGTGGCGCAATCCATTCGCGATTTTTGTGCGGGGGGCGGGTTTTTGTTAGCCATGTGCTCGGGTGCGGATAGTTTTGATATAGCGCTATCGGCAGCCAAAACAGATATTGTTGACGAGATATATGATGGGGACCCGCCAGACCCACGCGCGCAATCAAAACTCGATTTTAGTCAAACTTTTGCTTTCCAAAACTTTACAGTCACTACCAGCCTTAATAATAATTTTGGTAATGATATGTATGGCGGCCGTGGCCGTGGTGGTGGTGGCGGCAGGTTTAGCGATATTGATGTGAGCGGCAGCCGCCATATCCAACAGGAAGATGATTTTTTTACGCTGTTTGATTTCTCGGCCAAATGGGATGTGGTGCCAAGTATGCTTACGCAGGATCATGAACGGGTAATAAAAGGGTTTATGGGCCTGGCTACAGCGTTTAATAAAAGCAAGATCAAATCAACGGTAACCATAATGGGCGAACTGAAATCGGCTAACGAGGCACGTTATATCCATGGCGAGTACGGCAAGGGCCAATGGACATTTTATGGCGGCCACGACCCCGAAAACTATCAATACAACCCCAACGAACCACCTACCGACCTGTCCCTGCATCCAAACTCGCCGGGGTATAGGCTGATATTAAACAATGTGTTATTCCCGGCGGCTAAGAAGAAGAAGTTGAAAACGTAAGCCCCCCGGCCCCCTATAGGGGGAGAAATAAAACCTGATCATTTCGAAACGTAGTGAGAAATCTTGTACGCAAGACAGGCGGCTCGTTTAAGATTTCTCACTACGTTTCGAAATGACATGATGTTATTATTAATGCTGCAAATCAACTCCCCCTTTAGGGGGCTGGGGGCCGAACTACTGGTAAAACATCCAGCTCACCCCAAATTTAAGCGATGCATTCTGTTGCGGGTAACGATTTACGGTATAAAACCCATGGCTAAATAGTCCCTGGTTGGCATAATCATACGCCACAAAAAGGTTTGTTTGTTTAATGGTGCCCTTTAAAAACACGGTGCCGACCGGGTAGGAGGCAAACGTAACATCTTTCCCGTTATAAAACTGGCCAAGGCCCACCGCATACGAAGGGGCAACGTAAGCGGTATTATAGCGCACATCTAACCCTCCGGATAAATGTACTACCTTAAATAAATAAGTATTGTAATATAAGCTGCTGTAGGTATAAACCTCGGGCACACGCAGGGTACTCTGGTAGTCGGTTTTCTCGTAAACTATGTAGTTATCAAAATGCAGATTGCGCCACCTCAAGTTTTTACCCAAACTCACTTTTAATAAGTTTATACTGCCGCCTAACTGCACCGGGTGCGCATCAATACCATTTGGTTGCGCTGTGTAATACAGGTAATCGGTAATTAAAAAGTATTCGGCTTTAAAGTCAAGCTGTAGCGCGTTGTTGATATAGTTAAAAGAAACGCTGGTAGTTTTTTGGTTGCGGAATGTGTTATTAAATATATAGTGGTTGCTTATCCAACTGGTGGCCTGTAAACTTGGCGAGCTGCTTTGTACATAACCATTCAATATAATCTGGCCGGTTTTACGGCCCCCTGTCAATACCGCTTTTGCATCATACAAAAAGTCGCCAAAATTATGGCCCACGGCTATTTGGTTTATGGTGCCTTCTAAGTTTATCCTGTCGCTAAACCTATAGCTTAACTTACCCCTTATGGTGATATTTTGAAAAGAGGCATTCTGCTTTTTATCGGGCCCGCGTAGCTTACTGCCATATTGGTTTATAGTGGTATCGCTTACAAATTGAGTGTAGCTATATAGGTCATGCGTAAGGCCAAGGTCAAGTTTTAATTCGTTCTTTACAAACTGGTTTGATTTGCCCCGCAGGTAAAAACTATACCCAAAATCGTTCATTAAATGCGTTACGTTTAACGAGTCGCGCGACCGGTTTGAACTGAAATAATAATCAGGGAATACATGATACGTATCTATATCATTTTGTAAAAAATTAAACTTACTGGTATTGTAGTTAAATATATAAGTTACCCGTTGGGTAGGCAATATATTTGCTGTGTTTTTGCGGATGGTGGTATCTATACGCCCAATGTAATAGGTTTGCTTAATGTAAATGCCGCCGGTTTTCCTGTTTTCGAAAGTATTTGGCAGGCGTACCAGCTCGGTAGTTTTATCAAACGATGAGTTGGCGTGGGCAAAAATAGTATCCTTAACTATAGAGCCGGTTTCGGGCGATTTAAGGTTGTTAAATATAACATTGGCCAGCATATTATACCGCCCGCTTTTAGACTGGTGCCAGGCAAAAATGGCCGCGTTTAAATTGCTTACATTTTGCCCCAATACATGGTTGCTTGCATAATAATTACGCGAGCCAATAAAGTTTAAATTAAAGCCGACGTTCCAGTTAGGGTTAATGTTTTGCGTGTGTATCATCTTAAATACCTGTTCGGCATTACCTGCTGTGTACAAGTTTAATACGCTAAGTGGTATACGGGCTTGAAAGTACTGGATATCCTGCGGGGTTAACATGTAAATGTCAAGCGCGTGCAGGCCAACATCAAAGCCAATGGTTTTTGGTGGCTCAAACAGTAAGCTGCGTGTAGCTAACCCCATGCTACCACCTAAACTTATTTTTGGCGACCTGGGCTGAAAAAGAGGGCTGTAATTTTGAAAATTGGTAAGCGAGGTATCTATCGCGAACAACTGTGTGCTATCCTTCAATAAAGCCTCGGTGGTAACTTTAATATATTTGGCCGAAAATATAACCGTATCGCGCGCACGTAACTCGCGCTTGCGCAGGGTATCCAACAGTTCGTCACCGCTTAGTTGTTTACCGGCCCTTACTGCTGTATCGCGCCGGTAGCCGCTACCCTGGTTCTGGTTATATTGAGGGTTGTTAGGATCGTACCGGTTAGGGTTATTTGGATTATTAGGATTGTATTGTTGGGCAACAGCAAGTTGCGCCGTAATACAGATCAATAATAAAAGGATGTATTTTAACTTATTTGGCATTTAAACCGGCAATCAATTCTTTAAGTATTAAAGTAAGTTTAGGCTCGGCTGCCACGGCCACCGCAATAATTTCTTCAACCGATACCGGTTTCAGATCCTCGGGGAAACCTTCGTCTGTTAATACAGATATGGCAAATACCGGCAAGCCCATGTGGTTGGCAACAATAACCTCGGGCACGGTACTCATGCCTACCGCGTCGCCGCCAATTATTCTTAAGTATTTGTACTCGGCCTTAGTTTCTAAATTAGGGCCGGTTACAGCAACGTATACGCCTTTATGGCAAGTAATATTATTTTTTTTGGCGATGCCTAACGCGCTGGCTATCAATGTGCGTTTGTAAGGTTCGCTCATGTCGGGGAAACGCGGGCCAAGGTCGGCATCGTTACGGCCCACTAATGGGTTTTGTGGTTGCAGACTTATATGATCTTCAATCACCATTAGGTCGCCTTTTTTAAAGTCAGGGTTTAATGATCCGCTTGCGTTTGATACAAACAGCGTTTTGATCCCCAGCATTTTCATCACCCTTACCGGGAAGGTGATCTGTTGCATGTTGTAGCCTTCGTAATAATGCAAACGGCCCTGCATAGCTACAACCTTAACGCCACCAAGCGTGCCAAATATTAACTTACCCGAGTGGAACTCTAAAGTAGAGATTGGAAAATCAGGAATGTTGCTGTACATTAACTGCTTTTCAACCTCAATTTCATTTACCAGGCCACCTAAGCCGGTGCCTAATATTATACCAACTTCGGGCACAAAATCGCCAATGCGGCTTTTAATGTACTGGGTAGTGCTATCTATATTTTCTGACATATTCTGTTACTATTTTATCAAACTGCTGCTTATCATTTAAAAAATTAACGCCTATTGGTATTACCAAAATGGGTAGCTTCTTAACAAGCGGCAGCAATTCTTGTTCTCCTAAACGTTGTGCATCCTTTTCTGTTGTGATGATCACTTTTTTTTGTGAAGTGCAGGCAGCAAACTCATCGGCAAGTTTAGTGATATTTTTTAAGCTAAAGCGATGATGATCCGGATAATTATGGTGTATAACGTGTAAAGTTTGTTTTTTGATATGGTTAACCAACGGGCGGGCATTGGCAATACCTGTAAGCAGGAAAACCGTAGTGTCGGCATCTATTAAGGCATCAACCGCTTTACCGCCCAAATCTTGCAACCCCATATAATTTATCGACGTAAAAAATAATTGTTGGTAGGGTAGTAACGACATGCCTGTAAGCACATCCTGCTGCTTCTCTAAATTTAAATCAGCCGGGCATTTGCTGATGATAATAATATCGGCACGCCATCGGCCGCTAAATGGCTCGCGGTAATTTCCGGCAGGTAGTACCAGGTGCACGTCATTAAGCTTATTATAATCAAACAATAAAATACTCAGGCCCGGTTTAACTGCGCGGTGCTGGTAGGCATCGTCTAAAATTATAAGGTCATGATCTTGCTTTAATTGTTCAATGCCATCCACCCGTTTCTCGCAAACGGCAACAGTAATATCCGGGAACTTATGTTTGAATTGTGCAGGTTCGTCGCCAATAGTAGCAGCAGTAGCGGTTGCAGTAGCAGTTTGGTAACCTTTTGTTTCGCGGCCATAGCCACGGCTTAAGGTTGCAAGCTTGTTGCTTGTTTTTAGGAGGCGGATCAAATACTCCGTCATCGGGCTTTTGCCGGCACCGCCAACTTCCAAATTACCTACGGCTATTAAAGGTATATCAAATTGCCGGCTGGTAAACAGGCCGGTATCATAACACCAGTTGCGTATCATCACAATTAACCCGTAGATCAACGAAAAAGGAAATAATAGCAGGCGCAGGTATTTCATACAGGGTGTAAAGATAGGAAAACGAATGGAAACAGCGTGTGAGGTGTCATGCTGAGGCCCTCGAAGCATGCGGGTAAGGCCTTTGCGTTCACCCTTCGAGGGCTTCAGGGTGACACCCTTTTTTTGAAGCGTTTAGCGGTGACGAATACATTAATGACAAATCAATTTATCATTATTCCGTTTTCATTTTTTTCTCTGCGGATTTCTTGTACTCGTAATCGCCGCCTAACAGGTAACCCCAGGCTTTGGTGCTTTCAATACGGTCGAATATTATTTTAAATATGGCTATAACCGGGATAGAAAGGAACATGCCCGACAGCCCCCACATCATTTCGCCTAAAATAATCCCCAGGAAAGTTATCAGCGCGTTTAGCCGCACTTTTGATCCTACAACCGCAGGCAGCAATACGTTAGCATCAACCAGGTGGATGCCAATAACCGCCGCGCCTACTTCTATCGCATTACTTATGGGCCCGGTAGCAAATGTAATGAGCACACTCAGCGCTAATGCCGAAAATATACCCAGGTAGGGAATGATATTAAATAGCCCCACAATTATGCCCAGCAACACCGCGTATTTTATGCCGATAAACCAAAAGGCGGCACAAGCCACGGTGGCTACAATCACCATCTCTACAATCAACCCTAAAATATATTGCCTTAAAATGCCCTGTATGTTCTCAACTATATCATGCACAATCGGCTCGTTATCTTTACCGAAAGCCTGCAATACAAAGCCGAATAACAACTTACGGTAAAACAGGATAAAGAAGGTAAATATCATGATGAACACGTAGAACAACATTAATGACGATACCGCGCCAAATGTAGTACCTACCACTTCGGTACCTGATGACACGATTTTTGCTTCCGTTTTTTTGAGCAATGCCGTTTGTGACGAAACATTGTAGTTAAAGGTACCCTCTATCCAATCGGCAACATTATTTACAGATTGGCCAATTTGTTTTTGCAGCATAGGCCAATCATCCATCAGCTTTGATATTTGCGAACCAACCAGATACAGTATGCCGCTAATAAACGCTATTAATAAAATAATAGATAAGAATGACGACGCGCTGCGCGGCAGCTTTAATTTTCGTTCGAAAAAACCGGCCAGGGGTATTAGTAAAATGGCAAATAAAAAGCCGAACATTAATGGGTCCAATATCTTTTTGCCTTGTATTATTAAAAAACCAAGGGCCAATATACCAATCAGTATAAGGGATAACCGTTCGTAAAATGGAGCAATGGGTTTTTTAGTGGTCATTATAAAAAATTTAGAAGGTAGCGCCGTCGTGTTGTATATGTTTTGAAGATAAGAATAATCAAATTACAAGGCGACTAATTTCTCCAGCAATATCTTAATATAATGATCCATGATCTTACCGGGCTGCTTGCTGAATACTTGCGTAGCACGATTAGCCAATACTACATTGCACGATACCGCCTGGTGTCCCAGCGCGGCCGCTAAACCGTAGATGCCAGCTGTTTCCATTTCCAAATTGGTAATACGCTGACCCTTAAAATTAAATTGCTGAATGATTTCCATTAACTGCGGAACGGCGGCTTCTGCACGCAACTGCCGCCCTTGCGGCGAATAAAAGCCGGGCGCAGTAATAGTAATGCCTTGTTGTTCGCCTTTGCATAAGGCGGCCAGTAAGCTTTCGCCTGCCGATGCTACGTAAGGTGATAGATTAGCATCTGTAGGCAGGTCAGCCTTAAAAGCATTAAGC
>JACMRC010000170.1 GCA_014376655.1 Mucilaginibacter sp.
AGGTAGTTTCTTAAATTAGAGTTTATCAAATCTACACCAACCGCACGTGCAGGAGGCAGCATAGCTGCATCAAAATTAATATCGTTACCGCCAACTGTTGTAGCTGTAAAATCAGAAGCCTTAGCGTTGTAAAGCGAATATTTTTGAGAACGATAATAGGAGTAAATAATATCATTGTTAGCTGATACACTTAACGCCGGCGAAAATTCTGTTATGCCGGATATCCCGGTAAACAAGTCGGTCATCTGTTCGATCTTCCCGGTAGCTGTGGTATAACGGTACATATTACGGAAACCATCGCGGTTTGACAGGAAATAAACCTGCGTACCGTCTGACGAATATTGCGGGTTTAAGTTATTAGCGCCGTTAAAGATGTTAATATCTGTAGTCTTTCCTGTAGCAAGGTCGTATTCTGCCAGGTTAAAGGTGATATCCTGCGATGTAACACGATCATAAGTAGTCCTATCGCTTGAGAAAATTACCTTTTTACCATCACGAGAGAAGCTTGGTTGATAGTCGGAATATTTATCATTAGTAAGCTGTGTAACCTTTTTAGTATTGAAGTTATATAAGTAAAGATCAACCTGGCCTTCTGATAATCCCTGGAAAACTATTTCATCACCTTTTGGCGACCACGAAAGGTTACTAAACTGCTCTGCCTTTCCCATAGAAATATCCTGCAGCACCTTGCCACTTGGCACTTCGACAACCAACATTCGGTTTCGTCCTTTGCTAAATACGCTAAAAGCAAATTTCTTCCCGTCAGGCGACCACGTACCCGCCGATTCAATAAAGTTAAACTCGTCGATATGCGTATTGGACACTTTGCTGGTGAGCTTTTTAATGACGACCCCGGTTTTGGCATCGGCCAGGAAAAGATCAATTGTAAATAAATTCTTCTCTGATAAAAATGCCAGGTACTTACCATCAGGGCTAACAGCCGGGGCAACATTCATTTTGCCGGAATTTTTATCACTTATAATTAACTGGCCAACGGGTTTTTGTACGGTGTCTTTCAAAAAAGGCTTGTAAGTGTTTTCTATCGAGGTTTTCCACAGGCGAGACAAGGTCTTATCATCATAACCAAAAGTGCGCCTAACCCCATAAGCAAGACCATAGCGGGCCGTATTTTTAAAGAATGGTGTGATTATAGTATCACCATAAGTAGAACCTATAAAGCTCCAGAACGCTTCGCCATAACGGTAAGGGAAGTATTTGCTGCTTTCGGTTAAATCCTTCACAGTAGGTATATCATGATTCAAATAAGCATCACGCATCCACATCGACGTGTACGAATCCCTTTTACCCAACGACAAGTATTCGGCCATACCTTCTATCATCCATAGCGGCAGGTTGTTGATGTTCTCGTAATTATTATCTTCCTTTCCTAATAGTATATGGTATTGGAAAGCGTGTACCAACTCGTGTCCAATTACGTGCCTGGTCATCTGGTTGTTTTCCATCACCGGCATTACTACACGGTTCTTTAAGCCTTCGGTTATACCGCCGGTACCTACGTCAATTTCGCCGTCAATCGCGGTAGTTTGCTGGAAATCAGGGTGATTAGCGTATAATATAATTGGATTAACCTTCCTAAAAGTATCTCTGAAAACCTGTTGGTGCAATGTGTACCATAATTCGCTTTCCTGGGCAAAGCGCTTTATTATACTATCATTTTTTAAATAATAGTAGATCTCGAAGTGCGGAGTTTTATAAACCTTGAACTTCAGGTTTTTGTAACGTACTTTATTTTGTCCAAAATATTGTGCAT
Organism: Mucilaginibacter sp.; assembly: GCA_014376655.1. Classification (GTDB taxonomy): domain Bacteria; phylum Bacteroidota; class Bacteroidia; order Sphingobacteriales; family Sphingobacteriaceae; genus Mucilaginibacter. Next base: position 1,772 of record JACMRC010000170.1, read on the forward strand.
TAGCAAACTGACTAAAAAATAGCAGGCCAATAAAACAAATTGCAACAAATAAATACTTTTTGGCTTTGCCTATAGTGGGGTAAATATTATGCATACATCTTAATAAATCAGCGCTAATTTAATAAATCCGTTTAATCTTTTATTGAGGATTAATACCAGGTGGTTGATTATCAGGAGCAGGGAAGCCGTTCAAGGTGTCCAATGGCATGGCTAAACTATCCGTAGCTAAAGTATCTGTTGAGATTCTTGGCGACGGGCAATCATAGCTCTTGGTGATCTTTGACCATGGTTTAGGGAATGGCCCATACGTATAACCCGACTTCGGATCGGCATAAACCCGTTCCATAAAACTACCGAAAATTGGCAATGCTGTGTGCGATCCTTCACCGCTTTCTGAGGTGGTAAAGTGTACGCTGCGATCATCGGCACCAACCCAGATCCCTGTAACCAGGTCCTTAGTTATACCCATATACCAGCCGTCCACATAATCAGACGATGTGCCTGTTTTGCCGCCTATCTGGTTGTTTTTCTTCCACAAGCCATTATATTCCCACAATGCTTGCGAGGTGCCACCCGGTTCTTCCATACCGCCTCTAAACATGTATAACATTAACCAGGCAACCTCTTCACTTATAACTCGTTCTGTTTTTAAAACAAAGTCTTGCAAGGTATTGCCATCCTGATCAGTTATTTTGGTGACTAATAGCGGATCTATTTTCTCGCCTTTATTCAGGAAAGTACTGTAAGCACGAACCATTTCGTAAACCGATACATCATTTGATCCTAACGATACAGAAGGCACAGCTTTTAACGGGCTTTCAATACCCACTTTGTGCGCATATTCAACAACCTTATCCCAACCAACTTTTTCGGTAACCTGCGCGGTAATAGAGTTTACAGATTTACCCATTGCCCAACGTAAAGACATTTCCATGCCTGAGAATTTAAAGTCGGCATTATTTGGTGCCCAAACCTGTTCTTTACCGCCATCTGTATATTTAATGGATACCGGCTTGTCTGTAAACTTATCGCAAGGGGTAAGGCCATTATCCAACGCTGTTAAGTAAGCAAATGGTTTAAATGTAGAACCAGCCTGGCGTTTCGATTGATTTACGTGATCGTAATTAAAGTATTTGTGATTGATACCGCCAACCCAAACTTTAATGTTTCCGCTTGATGGCTCTATGGTCATCATACCGGTATTTAAAATACGGGTATAATATTTTATAGAGTCGACGCTGGAGAAAGTGGTGTCTTTTTCGCCTTTCCAGGTAAAAACCTTCATGCGTTTTGGCTTCTCGAAGTATTGTTTTATCTGTATAGTATCGCCATTGAATTTTTTAACCAATAGCTTGTATATAGGTAAATGCTGCTCGGCTTTTAGCAAAAAGTCTTTTATTTCAACACCTTTCGAATCGCGCCACGGGTTTTTAGTGCCCCAGATACCATCAAAACGCTTTTGTAGCATCTTCATTTTCTCGGCTACGGCTTCTTCGGCATATTCTTGCAGGCGAGAGTCAATAGTGGTATAGATCTTCAATCCATCTTCATAAAGGTCATAGTCATTATCCTTACACCATTTTTTAAGCCAGCGCTCCACAGCTTCGCGGATGTATGAATCGCCATGCGAGTCATTCTCAACATAACTCAAGTTTAAGCCGATGGGTAATTTGGTATAAGTATCAAATTCGGCTTTCTTCAAATAGCCGTTTTTTTCCATTTGACTCAGTACAGTGTTTCGGCGTTCTATGGCGCGTTCCGGGTTGTTTATTGGGTTGTAAAGTGTTGTACCTTTAAGCATACCTATTAAAGTGGCAGCTTCGGCAGGGGTAACGGCATCGGGTGTTTTGTCAAAGAATTTTAAGGTAGCTGTTTTAATCCCGAACGAGTTATTACCAAAGGGTACGGTATTTAAGTAAAGCGTCAGTATTTCTTCCTTACTGTAAACATGCTCAATTTTATAAGCGGTTAACCATTCTTTACATTTTGATATCAACACGCGCAATCCCGGGATATGCCTTAACAATCCCTGCGATTTTCTTTTACGGGTAGAAAACAGGTTTTTAGCTAATTGTTGGGTAATGGTACTGCCGCCACGCTTATCGCCTTTTGCGGTTGATAACATGCTGGTAGCGAAAGAGTAATAATCGACACCACCATGTTTGTAAAAACGCACATCCTCGGTAGCTACTAAAGCATTTACAAGGCTGGGGGAGATCTCTTTATATTCAACCGGCGAGCGGTTCTCGCGGTAATATTCGCCTATTAGTTTACCGTCGGCGGTATAAACCTGCGAACCTACAGAAAGGCTCGGGCTTTTAATATCCTGCATATCCGGCGAGTAGCCAAACAACCAAAGGAAGTTTAACTCGATGGAGCAAAAGAAGATAATTACAGCGTAGATAAATATGGTAAAGTATCGTAGGTATCGGTTTTTTATACGTCTGAACATGCGGTAAAGATGTAAAATTATTGGCTCAAAATCATAGTCGGTTTATAATTATGTAACAACGCAATTTTAACAGTTAAATTTTACGGGATTAATGCATAGAGACGCAAAATTTTGCGTCTCTACTTTTTCGATGCTTTGGCAAATTTATTAAAAGCTAATGCCTTGTTTATCCAACTATCAAATTGTTGCTTTGTTTTCATGGCATCGGCGCTTACAAAAACAAAATCTTTAAGCGCCTTCCCATTGCGAATCATACCGCGAACACCATTCATTTCCAGCGCTTCCTTATACTCCGGGCCTATGCGGCAAAGCATCTCATCGGCGCTGGCGCAAACACACATTTTGCCATTTACCATAAAGCAAATGCCACGAAACATTTTCTTTTCTTCAACGTCTGTTAAGCCATGCTCCACAAGGGCTTCTCTTATTCTATCTGCAAGTTGTTCGTCGTAGGCCATAGGTTGATCTTAAAACTTAGCTTCCGTCACAAAACTGGCTTTACCGTTTTTAATGGCGATAGCTTTGATAATCATTTTTGAGCTGGTTGGAATAGGTTTGGTATACAAGGTTGATGATGTAGTAGGGGTACTGCCATCCGTAGTATAATAAATTGTATTTGGCTCAATATCATTATTTTTTATAGCCACCTGTGTTGGTGGTGCAAATGTTTGCAGCAGTACGATGGTAGGATTGGGGGTAATCAAATTATCTGTAATGCTTGATTTTGACTTTTCCAGATCCTGCATAAACATTTTATTAGCTAAGCGGCCGCTGTAAACCTCAAACTCGCCGCCATTGGCTATATCGTCATAATCAAGGTAAAGCTTGTTGTACGATTTTTTGTTCAGGTTCAACCCCTGTAAATAAATATTGTTACGGGCAACGGCAGTGCCTTCATTAATGATGGTGAATTTTTTACCGTTCTCCAGGTTAATTACAGCCTTGCCAAATTGCGGTAAACCTATTTGAAACTGTTGCTGCCCCGGGGCTATATTATAGATGCCTAATGAACTCATTACATACCATGATGACATTTGGCCGCAATCATCTATGCCCGGCAAGCCATCGGGTTTATCTGTATATAATTCAGTTAATATTTTATCTACATAAAACTGGGTCTTATCAGCATCATCTGTGAAATTATACAGGTAAGGTGCTATATGGCCGGCGTTATTAGCATGATTGTATTCGCCAATTAAATTAGCTTGGGTTAGTTTTGAGGGTGTAGTGAAAAAAGCTTCCAATTTAGCTGTAAATTGTTCTTTACCACCGTCTTTGCTTATCAAGCTATTAATATCGAAAGGAACAGTAAAGGTATACTGCCACGGGTTGCCATCTAAATAGCGTCCATTATTTTGCTCAGGATCAAACGGCGATTTCCAAACCCCTTGCCTGGGTTGCATAAAACCATTTTCTTTATTATGCAGGTTTTTCCAGTATTGGGCACGTTGTATGTAAAAATTATAATCAACCGGCTTATTAAGCATTTTAGCTAACTGGGCAATACACCAATCTGTGTAATTAAATTGCAGTGTGTATGAGACAGCAAACCACGAACTTGAATCTCTTACGCCTCGTATGTCATAATCTTTTAAAAACCAATAATCTCTTTCTTTAGCCAATTTCATTGCAGCCAGTGCTTTTTCAGCATTAAAATCCCTGGCACCTTTTGCATATTCATCAACAATGATAGGGGTAACCTGGTAAGCCATCTCAACATACCCACGGTTTGAAGGTCCACCTCCTATCGAATCTCTGTTATCGTACATTGTTAAAAAGCTGCTAATTACATCCAGCGCACGCTTGTGGTCTATTAAACTTAATAGCGGGTAGTCAACATTAAACCTCTTCCAGTTGTTTATAAAAGTGTAATGCGTAAACCCTTCAGCTTTGTAGGGCGGATTATCAACTAATGCTAATTTAAATATCCCAATATATTTACCGTCAATATCACTGTTAACATTTGGCGACAGCATACTGTGATATAATGCAGTATAAAATATAGATCGCTTAATTTTACCGTAATCAACAGGTAGGTCTTTTTTTGGCAGGGGCCGGCTGTAAGTATGCTGGTAAGCTTCATCAGCTTGTTGACGTTGTTGTTGAACATCGGGCGCGCCACCTTCAACCTCTATTTTTGCCAGTTCATTTACCCAAGCTGTTTTTGCCTGCTTTTGTACTTTCTTAAAATCAAAGTCGGGTATTTCAGTGTCTAAATTTTTTAATGCCCCTTCGTAGCTTACCGCTGATATGCCTGTTTTGGATATGATCTCGCCCTGGTTGCCAAACACAAGGAATATTTTATCAACCCAATCATCAGGCTTTATCGTCTCTTGCACATGCTTTTCTACAATATAAATATGTGACTTAAATGGTTTTGAAAACTTTGTATGAAAATATAAAAAACCACCCATAGACCACATGTAACCCCGAATTTCATGATCATTTACTACCTCAATTGATGATCCTGAAACTTCTTTACGGCTACGCAGATCTATAATGATATTTGACTGTGAGCCGGAAGGGTAATCATAGCGCTGCATACCTGCACGGGTAGTGGCGGTAAGTTCAACATCAATATTATATTTGTTTAATGTGGTTTTATAATAACCAGGGGACGCAGCCTCATTCTTTTTTCTATAGGTAGAGTTTGCATTATTTGTAAGATCGAATTGATCAGTTGTGGGCATAAACAAAATGTCGCAATAATCAGTAGACCGTGGCCCGCTGAGGTGACCGTATGCGAAGCCATAAACAACAGAATCTGTGTAATTGTACCTGGATAGATTTCTTTCAGATTTTAAATCAGTAACCGGCCCAACCTGCAACATAGCGTATGGCAAAACAGCACCTGGAAAAGTTTTGCCTTGGCCACTTGTACCAATAAACGGATTTACATAAGAAGTATAATCTTTTTTCTTTTGGGCCGATGCTGTAAGGCTGAAAGCCGCTGCAACAAAAAGTAAAACACGCGAGATCTTTATCACTTTAACAAACTATAGATTTAAACTATAAAATTAATAAAGTTAGGCGATTTATAAATGC
>JACMRC010000171.1 GCA_014376655.1 Mucilaginibacter sp.
GCATTTATAAATCGCCTAACTTTATTAATTTTATAGTTTAAATCTATAGTTTGTTAAAGTGATAAAGATCTCGCGTGTTTTACTTTTTGTTGCAGCGGCTTTCAGCCTTACAGCATCGGCCCAAAAGAAAAAAGATTATACAACCTACGTCGACCCGTTTATTGGTACAGGGGGGCATGGCCATACTTACCCCGGCGCGGTAATGCCGTTTGGTATGGTGCAGTTAAGCCCCGATACCCGTTTAGAAGGTTGGGACGGCTGCTCGGGCTATCATTATACAGATAGTGTGGTTTATGGGTTCTCGCACACCCATTTAAGCGGTACGGGCATTGCCGATTACTGTGATATCTTATTTATGCCAACCACCGGCCAGCCGCAGTTTAAAAACACAGATTATAGCTCGCCATTTAAAAAGAAAAACGAAGTTGCATCGCCTGGTTATTATAAAACCAGGCTGGATAAGTATGATATCGGGGTTGAATTAACAGCAACTACCCGTGCAGGTATGCATCGGTATGACTATCCTTCGGGAGCCACAGAAGCTAATATAATCATCGACCTGCAGCACCGCGACGAGGTATTAAATTCATGGATAGAAATCATTAACGACCACGAGATCCGTGGTTACCGCGAATCAAGAAGCTGGGCGCAGGATCAGCATGTTTATTTTTACGCCAAATTTTCCAAGCCATTTAAAAGCTATGGCATAGCTGTTAACAACGTAGTACAGGAAGGGGTTAAAAAAGCCGATGGTAAAAACATTAAGCTTTATATCCGCTTTAACAATCCCGGCGAAGTTGTATCAAAGGTTGGTATATCGGCAGTAAGTGCCGAGGGTGCTTTGAAAAACCTTGATGCTGAAATACCGGATTTCGATTTCAAAAAAGTACAGAAAGCAGCAAAAACAACATGGATAAATGCACTGGCTAAAATAGAAGTTGAAGGTGGTGCGCCCGACGTGCAACAACAACGGCAACAAGCTGATGAAGCTTATCAGCATACTTACGGCCGACCGCTACCTAAAAAGGAATTGCCTGTTGATTACGGTAAAATAAAGCGAACCATATTTTATACCGCATTGTATCATACCATGCTATCGCCCAATATTTATAGCGATGTTGATGGCCGGTACCGCGGTATGGATCAAAAAATACATACTGCTGATGGTTTTAATTATTATACGGTATTTTCTTTATGGGATACCTTCAGGGCCGAGCATCCGCTGCTTACACTGATAGATAAAAAACGTACGCTTGATTTTATAAAAAGCTTTTTAGCTATTTATGATCAGCAACATTTGTTACCTATATGGTCGCTGGCATCCAACGAAACCTATTGTATGATAGGTAATCATGCTATCCCTGTTATAGTTGATGCTTATGCAAAGGGAATTAGAGATTTTGATGGCTTAAAGGCACTTGACGCTATGAAGGCATCCGTAAACCGTAACCAGTTTGGATTAGTTGGATATGGCGCACATGGTTTAGTTTTAGCTGATCACGACAAAGAATCTGTATCAAAAACATTAGAATATGCTTATGACGATTGGTGCATTGCCCAAATGGCTAAAATGTTAAATAAGCCGGTTGACTATGCAGCCTACACACAACGTGCTCAATATTGGAAAAACGTGCATAATAAAGACAATGGCTTTATGCAGGCACAAGTTAACGGCGATTGGTTTAAACCGTTTAACCCTACTGATGTAAATGATAACTATGTAGAAGGTAACGCCTGGCAATATACGTTCCTTGTTCCGCAGGATGTTAGCGGATTAATGAACCGTATGGGTGGTAAAACATCATTTGCAGCCAGGCTGGACGAGCTTTTTACTACCAGCGCGAAGTTGACAGGTAAAGAAACATCAGATATTACCGGCTTAATAGGTCAATACGCACATGGCAACGAACCGAGCCACCACATGGCTTACCTGTTTAACTTTACTGATGATGCTGAAAAAACGCAGTTTTTTATCAATAAAATCTTAGACGAACAGTATAGTAATAAACCCGAGGGCCTTGCAGGTAATGACGACTGCGGGCAGATGTCGGCGTGGTATGTTATGAGTTCATTAGGGATCTACAATATAACGCCGGGGCAACAACAGTTTCAAATAGGTTTACCGCAATTTGGCAAGGCTGTAATTAACCTGGAGAATGGCAAAAAATTCACAATCATTAACGAAGGTACAGCGGTTGCCCGTAACAATATTTATTTACAGGGATTGAACCTGAACAAGAAATCGTACAATAAACTTTATCTTGATTATGATGATATAGCCAATGGTGGCGAGTTTGAGGTTTACAGCGGCCGTTTGGCTAATAAAATGTTTATGCAGGATTTGGAGAAATCAAAATCATGCATAACAGATAATTTGATAACCCCCAACCCTACTATTGTACTGCTGCAAACATTTGCGCCGCCAACACAGGTAGCCATAAAGAGTAATGATATTGAGCCCAATACCATTTATTATACAACGGATGGCAGCACCCCTACTACGTCATCAAGCTTATATACCAAGCCAATACCTACTGCAGCAAAAATGACAATCAAAGCAATCGCCGTAAAAAAGGGTAAAGCCAGTTTTGTAACCGAAGCTACGTTTTAAAAAACTTATATATGGCCCACAACGAACAACTTGCAGACCGGATAAGAGAAACCCTTGTTGAGCATGGTTTAACTGACGTTGAAGAAAAGAAAATGTTTCGTGGCATTTGCTTTACGGTAAATGGCAAAATGTGTGTTTGCGCCAGCGCCGATGAAATGCTTTGCCGCATAGGCCCGGAGTATATAGAAGCGCTGGAAATGAATGGTGTTCGCGGTATGATTCGCAATGGGAAGGCGCTTAAAGATTTTGTTTTTGTAAGCGCCGATGCCATGAAAACAAAGCAA
>JACMRC010000015.1 GCA_014376655.1 Mucilaginibacter sp.
ATTTACCTTACAAATCTTCTTTCATGTTTGTTGATAACCTAACATCGTTAGATGATAACGGTGTAACCGGCGATTATACATTAAGGAGCGACGCTTTTTTCTACGAGGATCATTTCCCTGGTAACCCGGTTACGCCTGGTGTTATCATTACCGAAATAATGGCGCAAATAGGCCTGGTAGTTTTAGGCATCCATTTAATGATTAGTACAGCGCATGAAGGCGCGGTGATGGATGAAGGCTCTTTCCCGTTACTAACGTCAACCAATGTCGAGTTTTTTAAGATGGTGCTGCCCGGAGAAAAAGTTACAGTAACCTCTAAAAAACAATATTTTAGGTTTGGGAAATTGAAGTGCGCGGTCGAGATGCATAACGCTAACGGTGATATAGTGGCAAAAGGAATATTTTCGGGCATTATAAAAAATGCAGTTAAATAATATGAAATAATAATGGGTAACCGTGTTGTAATTACTGGCTTGGGTGTTGTTGCACCAAACGGACTAAATATTCCGGATTTTTTGCACGCTATACAAAATGGTGTGTCGGGTATCCGCTTTGTGCCCGAGTATGAGGACCTGAAATTTAATTGCCAGGTAAGCGGTACGCCGCAGTTTGAATGGGATCAGCTACGTAACTATATTACCGAAACCAGTTTATACGGTCTAAAGGGTAAAGGCATAGCCTACGGTATCAAAGCTGCCTTAGATGCCTGGACTGATGCCGGTAATGAAATTGTTGCCGAAGACACCCTTTGGGAAACCGGCTGCGTATTTGGCAGCAGCGTTGCCGATACCGATGTAATTAAAAACGCCATAACCCGTGTTGATGCCCGCGAATCAAAGAAATTAGGCTCGCGAGTGGTAGAGCAGATCATGAACAGCGGGGTGACCGCTTATATATCGGGCAGGTTAGGCTTGGGTAATAAAATCATTAATAACTCGGCCGCTTGTGCAACAGGTACGCAATCCATTTTAATGGGTTATGAATATATTAAGTTTGGTATGGCCAAACGCATGGTGGTGGGTAGTTGCGAGTTTGTAGACCGTTATGTATTTGGCGGGTTTGACTCTATGCGCGTATTATCACGTAAGTTTAATGATGAGCCTGAGCGTGCATCACGCCCTATGAGTATAACGGCGGGTGGTTTTGTTCCGGGTTCAGGAGCTGGGGCGTTGATATTGGAGGACCTTGATTTTGCCTTAGCGCGTGGTGCTAAAATATATGGTGAGTTAATGGGTGGCTCTACAAATTCTGGCGGGCAGCGTAACGGTGGTAGTATGACAGCACCGGGACCTGAGGGTGTTGTTAGATGTATCAGAGAGGCAATTGCTAACTCAGGTATCACCGCAAATGATATCGACTTAGTGAGCGGTCACTTAACAGCCACTATTGCCGATAAGCTGGAAATTCAAAACTGGGTGAACGCTTTAGGGCGCAGTGGTGAAGACTTCCCGATGATTAATTCATTAAAATCAATGGTGGGGCATTCGCTTAGTGCGGCAGGTTCTATAGAGATGGTTGCAGCTGTTTTGCAGCTTAAAAATAACTTTGTACACCCAAATTTAAATTTAGAAGACCCAATTCCAGAAATTTTAGATATAATTGGGGAAAACAATTTACCTGTTATTAAGGTAGACAAGGAGATTAACACTGTAGCAAAGGCAAATTTTGGGTTTGGCGATGTTAACAGTTGCTTGATAATCTCGAAATATAAAAACGACTGATGGATAGAAAAGAAATTTTAATTGAGTTAAAAAAAGTACTGGCCCCTTATACCGAAAGCAAAGAAATGTTGGACGGGATTAATGAAGATACAGACCTTATAAAAGATTTGAAGATCAACTCGGCCAACCTGGTTGATATTATTATAGATGCCGAAGCGCAATACAATATTGAAATAGATTTTGACGCTGCCGAAAAAATGTACAATGTTGGGAATTGCATCGACGTAATTGCTGATAAAATAAACAAGCCTGCGTGATAAGCGCCGGCAATGATATTGTCGCGCTTAACCTGGTAGATAAAGAACGTACAAATCTGCCCGCATTCTATTCGAAATTTATTACCCCCGACGAACTTTCGCTTCATCAAGATTTAACTATTTCTTTTGAGAATTTTGTTTGGCTATTATGGTCTGTAAAAGAATCAGCCTATAAGTATCTTAAAAGAGGGGATGAGCACCTGGTGTTTTCACCTTCTAAATTGATCGTTCAAAAATTATTGGTTTCACCTGAATCAGATACTAATCTTTTAGATATGGATAAATTAATTGATGCCTATTACAATGGCGTAGTGTCTACCGGGATATCCACAATTGAATTTAAATCAGCCATAAATAACCTGTTTATTGCGACAATAATTAATGAGGGCGATGTTTATTGGGGAGTAAAAACTATTGATAGTGGCGACTACCACGACCAATCTAACTCCGTGCGCCTGTTCGCGTTAGCTAAATTAAACGGCATCATTGTTACTGACGACTTGTGGATTGATAAACATCCGTCAGGTTACCCGTTTATATTGAATGGTGCACATCCGTTAGATATCCCAATTTCATTTGCGCATCATGGTTGTTACGTTTCTTACGCATTTCAGCTTCCCAAATAAAAATAAATCTGCATTTTTACGGTATGTCATCTGCTACTATTCGTCAATACACCATATTGTTATTTATTACATTTGCCTGGATCTCCTGCAAATTCGAAGACGCTATAAAAAATAAGAGCTCATTCAACGATGTAAAGAGAATAAGGTACACAGAAGTACGCCGCAGCTTTGATTCGGGATTAATCTTCAATAAAGATGGTTACCAATTGGCACCAATCTGGAAGCTGATGTTTTTCTCGGACAAATGGGTAAGTGTTTATAGCCCTGATAAGGATAAGTTCCTGACTTTTGCTGTTACGTTAGATCATGATTCTATTTTTAACATATCGGGAACATGGCTAAAGGCTAATAAGATAAGTAAGGATAGTTTGCGATTCCAGGTATTGAA
>JACMRC010000172.1 GCA_014376655.1 Mucilaginibacter sp.
ATAAGTGCCGGTGATATGTTGCGCGCGCCCGGCAATACCAGTGTCAGCGGGTTCTCGGCATACTCAATAAGGTTATAGGCCAGCTCGGGCACTTCCTTTACATAGCTTGCCAACTTGTTGTCGGTATCCAGCAGTATGATCATGCTTTTGGTTTCGGCCCGCTGTTTAAGGCGATAGATCTTTTGCACGGCTTCGGTGTTTGCAGCATCACAACCTATCCCCCAAATGGTATCAGTAGGGTATAGGATGATCCCGCCATCCTGTACAACTTTAAAAGCGTTGGCAACTTCGTCTCTAAGCATGGTTTATGTATAAGCTCAAGGCGTTAATAATTCTTTGTTCGTCTAATAGTTCCATACACTTGGGTATGCCGTATAGTTTGCATTCGTTACGTACACAAGGCTCGCAGTTTAGCTGGCCCGCTCGCAATACGGTTAAGTTAGTTTTATTATATGGTGCTGTATTGTTTTCATCGCCGGCTCCAAACAAGGCTATAACGGGCAAGCCCAAGCTATTAGCCAAATGCGCGGGGCCAGAGTCGGTAGTCAATAATACTTTAGCGCCCGTCATTAAGTTGGCCAGCCCAACTAATGTTGTTTTGCCGGTATAGTTTTCTATGCGGTTTTGGTTACCAGCATCAACCAATAGCTGCTCTATGTATACAGCGTCTTTAGGTCCGCCTATTAAACCAAATTTGGCTTGGGTAAAAGTATTGGTCAGAACTTTTAATAACGCCCGACCCTTATCTAAAGGCATCCTGCGCGATTCGGCTTCCGAGTTAAAGTTAATCAGGATAAGTCCGTTTGGTTTTGCATCAGTAATGTTTAACGCAACCTTGCGGCCTGTTACCGGCATTTCATTCAACTGTTGTAATATAGACAGATACTCATCAACCCGGTGAACATTTGGTGGTCGCCTGCAAACTTTGGTCAGCAAAAAGAATCCGCCCTCTTTACTAAATCCAATCCGTTGTTTAGTGCCGGTTGCCTTACCCATCACTGCTGCCGATAGTGAATCGGGCAGGGTAAAAAAGATATCATAATTTTCGGCGCGCAACAACTTGCCATAACGATAAACACCGCCAAGGCCTTTAAATTCGTCTTTACTAAATGAATGGATTTTGGTTAAGCCGGGGATAAGTGAGGCTATAGCGCTCAGCTCCTTTTTTATAATAACGTCAACTTGTGCCGTTGGATAAGACTGTTTAACCGCTCCGATGAAAGCTGTACTCATAACTACATCACCAAGCCAGTTAGGCAATCTTACCAGTATCTTCATTGAGTTATGAGTTTTGAGTTATGGGTGGCGAGTTTAAGCAAGAGATTATACTCATTACTCAAAACTCACCACTCAATACTGTTAAACGGCTACATTATTTTCTCTCAAAGCATCGTTTAACGATGTCTTTTTGTCGGTTGATTCTTTGCGTTTGCCTATGATAAGCGCGCACGGAACCTGGAAATCCCCGGCAGGGAATTTTTTAGTGTATGAACCCGGAATAACAACCGAGCGGGCAGGTACACGGCTTTTATATTCAACCGGGCTGCTGCCTGTAACGTCAATGATTTTTGTTGATGCGGTTAAAACTACATTTGCGCCTAAAACAGCTTCACTCTCTACGTGTACGCCTTCAACTACAATAGCTCTTGATCCAAGGAAGCAGTTATCCTCAATAATAACCGGCGAAGCTTGTACCGGCTCCAAAACGCCGCCTATGCCTACGCCACCGCTTAAGTGAACATGTTTGCCAATTTGCGCGCACGAGCCTACTGTAGCCCAGGTATCAACCATTGTACCTTCGTCAACATAAGCGCCAATGTTTACATAGCTTGGCATCATAATAACGCCTTTAGCTAAAAAAGCGCCATAACGAGCACTTGCACCTGGTACTACACGTACACCTGTTTTCTTATAGTCGGTTTTTAGTTTCATTTTATCATGAAACATAAAAGGGCCGGCTTTTATCTCTTCCATTGTGCGGATAGGGAAGTATAATATTACTGCTTTCTTTATCCACTCGTTATTGTGCCAGCGGTTGCCAATAAGCTCGGCAACACGTATCTCGCCTTTGTCAAGGCGTTCAATAACGGTTTCAATAGCATCGGTATATTCTTTATAACCTAACAGGTTCCTGTCTTCCCAGGCTGCCTCAATTATTTTTTTTAGATCTTGCATCGGTATAATTAAACTTTCGACAAATTAAAGGAATTTTAAGGAGATTTGTTTGCATATTTATAAGAGGCTTGTAGGTTGTTACCGTTTCAGCAACAGGTTTAACAACCGGAACAGCCAACATTTACTAAATTTGCGCATTGACATTATTATGCCCGAAAAAGAAAAACTACGAATAGATAAATACCTCTGGTCCATCCGCCTGTTTAAAACGCGTACGTTAGCATCTGATGCTTGTAAGGCTGGCCGTGTTAAGCTGGATGGCAATAACATTAAACCATCGCACGAGGTTAAGCTGGGCGAGGTTTACCAGGTATCAAAAGGGCCGGACAGGAAAATAATAAGGGTTACAGGTTTGTTAGAGAGCCGTACCGACGCTAAAACAGCGGTAGGTTATTATGAAGATATAACCCCGGTTGAGCAAACGCCAGCTTTTAAATCCATGTTCCACGCCCCGTTACTAAAACGCGACCGTGGCACAGGCCGCCCCACCAAACGCGACCGGCGCGAAATAGATGGGTTGCAGGACGATTTTTTTGAGAAGAAGGAAGAGTAGTAATTAAAGCAACCGGGCGTTTTATTCTGCTAAATTTTTTGTATTTTTGTATATAGGTACCTTTCCGGGTTTAAAAGCAATCCATTTTTCGGCCCGTCAATTCAAACTAAAAGCGCATAAATTCCATTTTTTGCATTAATGTATTAATTACAGCTATTTAAGTAAAAAACAATACTGTGAAATCGTGTGATTCCGTGTGATAATAATGTGAATTCGTGTGATAATAGTGTGAATTCGTGTGATACAGTGTGATATTTTGATGTTAGCAACGGTATAAACGGTTTCAAATGTCGCCACAGGCCCTCTGTTATTTTAGTTTAATAATCAGTTTTACTCTCGGTTTCGCTCCACAACTTAAACGCGCCTAAAGCCTCATCCCTCATCAACTGTTCAATGGGCAGTTTGCGTTTTTCCATTGGCAGGTCAAGCTCTTCATATATAAAATGATCGTCGAAGCCTATAGCAGCAGCATCTTTTTTGGTGTTGGCGTAGTAGATCTTATCTATCCTTGCCCAGTAAATAGCGCCCAGGCACATAGGGCAGGGTTCGCAGCTGGTATAGATCTCGCAACCGGCTAAGCTAAAAGTACCAAGCTCCTGGCAAGCCAGGCGTATGGCCGATACTTCGGCATGAGCTGTTGGGTCATTATTAGGTATCACTTTGTTGGCACTGCGGGCCAGCACCATGCCGTCTTTCACTATCACGGCACCAAACGGGCCGCCTTGTCCTTCTTTAACATTATACTCAGACAGGTCAATGGCCATCTGCATAAATTTCTCGTGGTTGCTCATAATTGTTTCCCTCCATAAAAAGAAAAACCCCAACTTATAGCTGAGGTTTTTA
>JACMRC010000016.1 GCA_014376655.1 Mucilaginibacter sp.
AGGTTGGTCAGCGATAGGTTAGCGCTGAATGACGGGGCAACATACAGGTCAAGCCCCTTTAGCTTCTCATACCATTGCTGTATCAGCAAGGTACGGGCGCGATTAGCATTGATATACTCGGCCGCCGGTATAAACTGCGCCGCGCGGAAGATGTTGGGCCAGGCGTCCTTACGTTGCCGCGCCAGCATATCGTCTTTATGGTTCAAAACCAGCTCCTGGAAAGCGGCCCCCGCCTCGGCATCCAAAGCTAAAGTAATGGCACCTATGGGCAGATTGGGCACTTCAATAGGTATTAGCTCAGCGCCTAACTCCTTTAGTTTAACCAGGGTAAGCGAATCGTTAGCCGCGTTAGCATACCTGCCGCTAAAGGCCGATTTAAGGTAACCTATCTTCCAGCCTTTCAGGCTTTTAACATTGCCATCATAGTTAAACGGCGCTGCAATGGTGCTCAGGTCGTTAGGGTCTGTGCCTTGTATGGCGTTAAACACAATGGCAGCATCCTCAACGCTGCGGGTAATCGGCCCCAGCTTGTCCATGCTCCAGCTCAAAGCCATAGCCCCATATTTGCTTACGCGACCAAAGGATGGGCGTAAACCGGTATCGCCGCACTCGGTTGATGGCGATACGATAGACCCCAATGTCTCCGACCCGATAGCAAACGGCAAACACCCCGCGCTAACGCTCGATGCCGGCCCGGCTGATGATCCACTTGAACCACGGCTGATATCCCACGGATTCTTAGTGATACCGCCAAACCAGTTGTCGCCCATGGCTAACTCGCCTAAGGTAAGCTTGGCTATTAGTATGCCGCCGGCATCTTCTAAACGTTTAACAACGGTTGCATCAATATGCAACTCTTGCTCTTTATATGGCGCTGCGCCGAAGGTGGTTTTTGAGTCAGCTGACGAAAGCAAATCCTTCACCCCAAACGGAATACCATGCAAAACACCACGATACTTGCCGGCTTTAATCTCGGCATCGGCCTGCGCGGCTTGTTTAAGCGCATGCTCCTGGGTAAGGTTAACCACAAACAGCAGCTTTGGGTTATACTTTTTAAGCCGATCTATAAAGAATTGAGTCAGTTCTACCGAGGTAATCTGTCGGGTCCTGATCAATTCGCCTAACTGGCGGATGGTGTAAAATGCCAGCTCGTTCCTATCAGCAGGTAACTTTACCGCCTCGATCTTTGATAGCTTGAAGGCGTTGGTTTTATCCTGTGGCGTAAAGCCAATAGGGGTTGGGTTAAAGTTTAGTGCAGGCACAACGCTGTTGGGCATGTTAAGCTTGCGCAGCTCCTGGTATTGCCTGGCCTGGCTGTTAAGGCTGTTTAACATGGAGTCGCTTTGGGCGGGGGTAAATTCCATGCCTATAATTTTCTGCGCTTCGGCAACTACAGCCACCGTAATAGGGCTCGATTCTATTTTTGGCCATACAAAAGCCCCCAAAACAAAGCTTAAAATTAAGCCTGATGGTAAAATAACGTACTTTATAGTGAAATTTTTTGCCATAAGTAAAAGGTTTGGTCTAAATTAGCGTTTTATATGTGTTTATTTTTCAAATGTTTAAAAAGTTAGTTGCCCTAATTATAATCTTAAACTCTTATTGCGCTATTGCCGAAACTATCAAAACTGATGTTTTGGTAATTGGTGGCGGAGCAAGTGCAGTTACGGCGGCTATCCAAAGCTCACGTAGTAAGTTAAAGACTGTATTGTTGGTTAAAGGCACCTGGCTGGAAAGCATGCAGGATAAAGGCATGATAACCATTGAAGCTAACCGCAATTTACCTTATGGTTTATGGGGCGAGTTTCGCAGGCATGTACAACTGCTGTACAAAAACACTCCAGGCTACGACACTACTTATAATGCTCCTTTAAAATTTGAACCCTTTACGGGTGCCGGTATCCTTAAAAAAATGGCCGATACTACCCAAAGGCTCACTATAAAATTAAATACGCCCTATACTGCCATTGAAAAAGACGGCACCGGCTGGAAAGTTAGCATCACCCAAAACGGACGGACAGATTATATAAAAGCAAAAGCATTAGTTGATGCTACCGAAAACGGCGACATAGTGACTATGGCCAAAGCTACATTTCCGCCGGTGATAGCCTATGGCGATAATTTATACCGTACCTCCATTGTATCAGGCGATGATTTGCAGGAGCAAGCTATGAGCAAAGCTAAGACAGCTTACCCACTAACACCAGCATATTATATCCCCATGAGCGCACTTGTGGTAAAAGATGCCGATAACTTATTTATTACAGAAAAAGCTTTATTGGTTAAAGCAAGCTTGCCGGTACAAATGGCTACCGGGCAGGGCGTAGGCACTATGGCCGCATTTTGCGCCTTTTTTAAAACTACCAGCAAAAATTTAAAAGTAAGGCCCGTACAAAGCGAACTGCTTGACTTTAAAGGCTACCTGTTATCTTTTGATGATGTCGACTCGGCCGACCGCTATTTTAGGGCGATACAACAAGTTGCTGTAACCGGGCTGTTAAGGGGTACTCAAAGGATAAAGGATAACCAGATCCAGTTTCTGTTCATGCCCGATTCGGCAGTTAACAGTGTAGAGATAAAGCCTGTTTTATCAGAGATATATAGCAGGGCGTTTATTTGGTTCAACAACATTAAACCTGCCGAAAAACTCACTATAGGTAACACACTATCCTTTATAAGTGAGATAACACTTGCCGATCCGGAATCTTTCAGGATAAAAATGCAAAAGGAGTGGAAAGCCAAATACAAATTCAAGTCAGACTTTGATTTGAACCAGCTTATTACCCGTCGCGAGTTTGCTATACTGGCCAACCAATATATTAACCCCTTTGCCCGTACTGTGGATATGGCCGGGCACATGGTGAATTAATTAAGCGGCAGCTAATCTCTCTGGTTACGCATCAACACTATCCAGCACCATTACTCTTTTGCAAAGCGGGCCTGCATATTGCTCGCGGAAAATATCGTGCAATGGGTCTACCTGGTAATGATCGTGATCGGCAAGGTTGGCAAACGTTACCAGTAATGATACATCATAGCTGCGTTCTATTACATCACGTTCTTCGCTTTCGGCAGGTACGCCTATATGTATATCACGAATCGAGGTTATGGGTACCATTACTTCCATGCCTTCTATCAATTCTGGCAGATCGGCTTTATCATTCAGCCAAAAATATACCTGGTGTACAAATGTGTTTGTTAATTTCATGAGGGTTGTATTATTTCGGCGTAAATATATATTAAATAGCGTCTACCTCAAACCGTTGCACAACGTGTGGCTGGTAAGTGTCGGTCTTAACTTCGGCCTTTAATTCATGCAAAATATTGTACAAGCCAAAATTGGTACGGTTAACATAGATGAAATGTTTAACGCCGCGTGCCTGTTTAAACTCGGGCATTTTTGATATTTTTTCGCCAAAGCCAAAAAGTTCATCAAAAAATTCTGTCTTGCCAAAATTAAAGGTATCAGCTATATATGGCTTGGCGAACAGGCTGATCATTTGTTTGTAGATAGTGTAATAAAACTCAATCTGCGCCAGACTATCGTTGGGTAATATCATCTCCAGCTTACGGAAGGCTTTTATGGTTTCTTGTTTATTATCAAATAGATTTGTTGATGTTAATGAGAAGAATGGATAATAAAAATCATCCGGCATTTCTTTGATACAGCCGAAATCTATCACGCCCAGTTTTTCATCAGGAGTAATTAAGAAATTACCCGGGTGCGGGTCTGCATGTACAGCACGCAACTCATGCTGTTGGAAATTATAGAAATCCCACAAGGCCTGGCCAATTTTATTACGCAATTGCTGCGATGGGTTAGTAGCTAAAAATTCGCGCAAGTGCTTGCCTTCCAGCCAATCCATTGTAATTATCCTTTTACCCGATAGCTCCGGATAATAAGTTGGAAACACCACATTATTTAAATTAGCGCAAGCGTTACTAAATTCTATCGAACGGCGCACTTCCAGTTCGTAGTCGGTTTCTTCTAACAGCCTTTCTTCGACTTCGCGCATATAAACGTCCAGCTCCTTTTCGCTCATGCCTAACAGGCGAAACGCAAACGGTTTAACAAGCTTCAGGTCAGATGATATAGAGTCGCCAACACCGGGGTATTGAATTTTAATAGCCAGTTTTTTGCCTTTCAGCTCCGCTTCATGCACCTGGCCGATAGAGGCCGCGTTGCTTGACCGGATATTGAATTTATCATAAATCTGCTCGGGCGATTTGCCGAAGTATTTTTTAAAAGTTTGTACGATTAACGGACCTGAAAGCGGCGGAGCATTGTATTGCGATTGCGTAAACTTGTCCACGTACGCTTGCGGCAACAAGTTTTTGTCCATGCTTAACATTTGGGCAACTTTAAGGGCGCTGCCTTTCAGCTCGCTTAATGATTGGTAAATGTCTGCGGCGTTATCTTCGTTTAGTTCCGATCGGTCCCTATTGGGGTCGAATAGTTTTTTCGAGTAGTGTTTAATGTAATTGCCGCCAACTTTAAAGCCTGTCTTTACAAATTTTGCCGAGCGTTCTACTTTTGATGTGGGTATACTGTTTTGTTCGTTATTATCATTCATCACTTATCATTAATTACGGCGGTTGTTTTTTAGCTTCCGAAGCCCATAGTTTCTTTTAGTCCGCTGTTTTGTGCTAAAAACTTACCATATTCAAGCAGGTTGTCAATAGGCGACCGTTGGAAGAGATCAAAGGTTACGTTAACACCTTTCTCGATAGCTTCGTCTGCTTTTTCAAAACCGGCCGAATTATCATTTATCCAAAAATGCAATACAAAGCCAAATTGTACCCAAAGCGCATCTTTATAACGTTTCGAGAAAAATTTACGGTCTGATAACTCTGACGACTCAATACCTTCAATTAAAATCTCATCAGCAAAGGTTTCAAAAACTGATTTCATGCCGGTAAATATCATCGGCGTAGCAAAACCTTTTGGCTGTTTTTTTACGCTGTACATAGCAAAACTTCGGGCGCTTTTTAGTAACTCGAAAAAGCTGTAAAAGAAAGACAACGCTTTTTCGCGCACCGAGTATTGAAGCCAAACATCCTGGCCCTTAATTTCCGAAATCGTTTTTTTGGTGATATCGGCCCATATATTTTGCTCAATCGCG
Organism: Mucilaginibacter sp.; assembly: GCA_014376655.1. Classification (GTDB taxonomy): domain Bacteria; phylum Bacteroidota; class Bacteroidia; order Sphingobacteriales; family Sphingobacteriaceae; genus Mucilaginibacter. The sequence goes on from JACMRC010000016.1 coordinate 5,124, forward strand.
TCAAACGATCCAAAATACCGGTAAAATTCCTCTTCGGGCATTTTGTTCTTTTTTGCAAAAACATATACCGATTTTGGTTGCTCGCCCTCTGTTAACACATAATCTATATATGCTTTTTGTATGCTTTCTGTGGTTGCCATAACAATTAATTTACAGGATAAAGTTAGTGGTAATAAGACTTATAAATGTCATACTTATCTATAATAAACGTTTTCTTTAATGGGATAGTTTTCAGGTAAATGTTGGCTTCGTGTCAAATATTGGATATATAGTGTACATTAAACCAAATAAATTGCAAATTTGTGGGTGCTGAGATCTTATGAGTGAGAAAACGATACTGGTTTGGTTTAGAAATGATTTGCGTATCCATGATAACGAGATACTGTTAGAAGCGGCGCGCAAAGCTGACAAAGTATTACCTGTTTATTGTTTTGATCCTTACTATTTCAAGACATCACCAGAAGGCAAACCAAAAACCGGCGCTTTACGTGCGCGGTTCTTGTTAGAATCAGTAGCCGATCTCCGTAAAAACTTACAGGCCCTGGGTGGCGACTTAATTATCCGCATAGGTAACCCTGCCGAAGTATTGCCGCAACTGGCGGAGCAATATGCTGTAAACGAAGTATACCATCATCGCGAAGTAGCTTACGAAGAAACCGCTATATCTGAACAAGTAGAAACCGCGCTTTGGAACTTAAAGCTAAACTTAAAGCATTTTATTGGGCATACCCTATATCATAAAGAGGACCTGCCCTTCCCGATAAAAGATATCCCGGACAGCTTTGCCATCTTCAAGAAAAAAGTAGAGCGCGACAGTAATGTGCGCCCCTGCATCGTCACTCCGGAAAGTATAATAACTCCCGTAATAACTGATACCGGCGAATTACCGACATTAACCCAATTAGGTTTAGATGAACCGGTTGAAGATCCACGTATACGCATTAAATTTAAAGGCGGCGAAACTGCGGGTTTGTTACGCTTAGAAGAATATTTTGCCAATAATAACCAGGTAGCACCAACAAAGGGCCGTAACGGTGCAACGGTAGATAGGTCTTCAAAACTATCGCCATGGTTGGCATTGGGTTGTATATCTATGCGCCAAGTGTATTGGGCCGTTGTTAAGCACGAGCAGGCTAACAATGTACATAATACCCACATGCTTGAGCTTGAATTATTATGGCGCGATTACTTTAGGTTCATGTTTAAAAAGCACGGTAAGCAATACTTTACTACCGATGAACAAGCCGAAAATACATCTGCCGAAAAACAAGCGCTTTTTGAAAAATGGAAAACCGGTAATACAGGTATCCCTTTCATTGATGCCAGTATGCATAAATTAAATGCCACCGGCTATATCAGCAACTTTAGCAGGCAAATGGTAGCAGGTTACCTGGTGCGCGATTTGGAGGTCGACTGGAAAAAAGGAGCCGCTTATTTCGAAGAGAAGCTAATAGATTACTCGCCCGCCAGTAACTGGGGTAACTGGGCATTTGTAGCCGGCCTGGGGCATGACCCGCGCGATAACAAGTATTTTAATTTGGCTAAACAAGCAGGCGAACTGGATACTAACAGCCAATTTGTTAATACCTGGTTGCCTGTTGAGGTTGCCGTGTAACACTATTGGTGGCCTGTAGACTAACTTGTAACCAATTGCCTGGAAAATTATAATAAAATGATACTATCGGCGTTTTAGCATTGTATATTTGATA
>JACMRC010000173.1 GCA_014376655.1 Mucilaginibacter sp.
AACTCTTTATCTTTAACCGTTTTGCCATCAGCATCCAAATAACTCCACCCCTCGCCTGCCTTTTTGCGGGTATACCCTGGGGTTGAATCTGCAACATAACGCAGGCCCACCGCTTTAGCAGTTATTTTAGGGTCGCGGCCAATTTTTTCAAGTTTTTTTACCAGTCTGTTCATCGGTAGTATAACCACTTTGGATGAAATAAGTTTGTGCCCTCACTTTAAACGGCGCAAACCCGCATTAACATTGAATGAAATAATAGGTTAATAATACTACTAATGGGCGCTACTTTGATTAAAACCCGGCAGGCAATGTCATTAACTTTTTAATCAAATCTTAATTTATGCATACAAGTTTTATTAAAAAATGTATAAATTAGTTGTATTATAATTGTACAAGGTGATAATACTTGCGCACTACCAAGCAATTTAATTGAGCTGATTGAGGGTTTATAGCCTGCTTTTTCTTACATTTGTACATCCCACACGATCTAAAAGATCAATCCAACGGTAATAGTTCGAAGTGTTTTAGTTACCTGTATATAAAACACTTATAAACAACAACTTAAGCTATAATCAATACTGTAAAAGCGCGTAATTTAGTGTAATTAAAGTGTGATTTCGTGCGATTAAAGTGTGATAACGCGTGATTTAATGCAATTAAAGTGTGAAACAATGAAACAAGCATGTGATTTTTTGCAGATAAAAATTAATGCAGTTGGGTGTTAATACATATAACTTGCTTTGCAACCGTGTGCACAGGCAGGGCTTTACAAACCTAAAAAGCGGCATATTAGGCGAGTGTGTGATAACGACTTGTCAAAGTCCTTATAATCAGTTGATTATAAAAAAAACAAGAAAGACATAGAAATACTTGTCTGCAACGGAACGTTAAGAGTAAAGATGTTTCTACAAAGCAGTAGAAAGGATGCCGTTAGAAGAGATGATTAGGGTGAGGCATTTTTACCCTCTCCTGACCATTTTTTTCAAACACAAATCGCAACTTTATAGTTTACTCACAATAAACCACAACAATTGATGAAATATAACTTTTTAGGCAATACCGGCGTGCTGGTATCAGAGATCTGTTTCGGCACCATGACCTTTGGCGGCAGCGAAGAAGGTATTTGGGGGAATATAGGACGCTTACAGCAACAAGAGGTGAACCTTATGATGAAAACCGTTGTCGATGCCGGTATTAACTTTATTGATACCGCCAATGTTTACTCATTTGGCAAATCAGAAGAATTATTGGGGCAATCCATTATGGATCTTGGTTTAAACCGCAACAGTTTGATCATAGCAACCAAAGTGCGCGGGCGCATGAGCAAGGATGTTAATGATGTCGGCCTAAGCCGTTTAAATATTTTCCAGTCGGTTGATGCCAGTTTAAAACGCTTACAGCTGGATCATATTGACTTACTGTACGTTCACGGTGCAGATCTTTTTACGCCTATTGAAGAAACCGTTCGCGCCTTGAATGATATCGTATTAACCGGCAAGGTGCGCTATATAGCCATTTGCAACTGGCCCGCCTGGATGGTAATGAAAGCCCAAGGCATTGCCGATAAAAATGGATGGAACAAATTTGTTGGCCTGCAATATTTCTATTCCTTATCGGGACGTGATATTGAGCGCGAGATAGTTCCATTGGCTGCCGATCAAAACCTGGCTATTTTTCCGTGGAGCCCGCTGGCAGGTGGTTTCCTGTCTGGAAAGTACACCCGCAATAACGCTACACCCGGTGACGGGCGACGTGAAAAGTTTGATTTCCCGCCGATAAATAAAGAGAAGGCTTATGATATTATTGACGTACTGGGCGATATCAGTAAAGCACATAATGTATCGGTAGCACAGGTTGCATTGGCCTGGGTACGTTTGCAAAAAGGCGTTACCAGCACTATCATAGGCGCTAAAACTATCGATCAGTTAAATGATAATTTAAAATCTACCGACATCACTTTATCCACAGATGAACTGAAAAAGATAGATGAAGTAAGCACACTACCTAAAGAATACCCGAGCTGGATGGTTGAACGGCAGATGGGTGATAGGTTTATTAAACAGTAGTGAGTTATGGGTTTTGAGTAGTGAGTATTTTAACTCATTACTCAAAACTCGCTACCCAAAACTTTAACCACATGCTCCACCTGTTCAGGATGTACATCTAAATGCAATACAAAACGGATACGGTGTTTATCTGTCGACAAGGCATGGATACCTTGCTTTTCTAATTGTTGCAGCACAACATCAGCCGGCTTAACGGTATCAAACAACACGATGTTGGTTTCGGCTGGCAATACATTGGTTACCGCGGATGATTTGCTTAATGCTTCGGCTAATATCTGCGCATGGGCATGGTCAATCTTTAAACGCTCTACATGATGATCTAAAGCGTAAATACCCGCGGCAGCTAAAAACCCTGCCTGGCGCATACCGCCACCCAATACTTTGCGAATGCGGCGGGCATATTTTATAGTCTCCTTATCAGCTAATAAAACCGAACCAACCGGCGCGCCCAATCCTTTTGATAAACAAACAGAGATGCCGTTAAAATATTGGCCATATTCAACAGCCTTATCACCCGTATGGGCAAGGGCGTTAAATATGCGTGCGCCGTCTAAATGCAGCTTTAGTCCTTTGGCTTTACACAGTTCGGCAATGGGTTTTATTTGTTCTAAAGTATAACAGCTACCGCCGCCTTTGTTAACTGTATTTTCTAATACAACTAAGCTGGTATGCGGGTAGTGGATGTTGTCCGCGTTTATTTCCGGCTCTATCATTTCGGGCGTTAATATCCCCCGGTAACCATTCAGTAAGCGGGTAGATACGCCCGAATTAAAGGCTATTCCCCCACCCTCGTAACGGTAAACATGCGCGGTTTGGTCGGCAATTAATTCGTCCATCGGTTGGGTAAAGCATTTTATGGCTATCTGGTTGGTCATGGTGCCTGATGGGCAATAGATACCGGCTTCCATGCCAAACATATCCGCAGCTTTTTGCTCTAAATGGTTTACAGTTTCGTCCTCGCCAAAAACATCATCGCCTACTTTGGCATTAAACATAGCCTCCAGCATGCCGGCGGTGGGTTTAGTTATGGTATCGCTGCGTAAATCAACTTTTAATTGCATAATTATTTTGCCTATTTTAGAAGGTCAAATCTAACTATATGCGCCCAATTTTATTTCTTTTCTTTTTGCTGATAGTATCGTCGGCAAGATCGCAAACAACTCAAAACTGGAAAAACGGTTATTATTATACATCTTCAGGCGAAAAGGTTTCCGGATCCATCAATTATAAAGCTTATAATAATGCGTTTAAGTTCAGGTCAACTACAGGGGAAGAAGTTTCTATTAAAATAACCCAGGTAAAAGCATTGGTAATACCCGATGAGGCTGATAGTGTAACCGTACTTACCGAGGGTGGCAACGAGAGCAAAAAGTATTTTGCTAAAGTGGCAGGAGCATCACCAACAACAAAATTTTATTATAAATTAAAAGCACAACGTAAAGGCGGCGTTACTATCCATGCTGACGATAATACTGCGAGTTTAGAAACTCCTGAACGACCATATTTCACCATGAAGAACACTAATTTTTCGGAAGATCCAAAATATGTAGCTGTCGAGAGAGT
>JACMRC010000174.1 GCA_014376655.1 Mucilaginibacter sp.
CCCCCCCCGCCCCCTGAAGGGGGTGCTTTTGAAAGTGTATGTTTTTGTTAGTGCTCATTAATTTTTAATCTTATATATGTTCTCCTCTATTATTCCCCCTTTAGGGGGTTAGGGGGCTTACCTTAATTTCAATGTTATAAATGTTAATATGGCCAGCATTATGCCCAGGATCCAGAAACGGGTTACGATCTTGGCTTCGTGGAAACCCTTCTTTTGGTAATGGTGGTGCAACGGCGACATTAAAAATATCCGCCTGCCTTCGCCAAATCTTTTCCGCGTGTATTTAAACCAACCTACCTGCAGCATTACTGATACGTTCTCTACAAGGAAGATTCCACACAGTAATGGCAGTAATAGCTCTTTCCGTATCAGTATAGCAAATACTGCTATAATACCACCAATGGTCAAACTGCCGGTATCGCCCATAAATACTTGAGCCGGGTAAGCGTTATACCATAAAAACCCAACACACGCACCCACGAAAGCTCCGGCAAAAATTACCAGTTCTTCCGATTTAGGGATATACATGATATTCAGATAATCAGAAATAATATAGTTACTGGATACATAGGCCAGGATCATCAGCGTAATCCCGATAATCGCCGAGGTACCCGTTGCCAGGCCGTCAATACCATCGGTGATATTTGCGCCGTTGGATATGGCTGTAATTATCACAATAACAAAAAACAAGAACACTACCAGCGTATATTTCTCATAACCCGGGCCCAAAAACTTTAACACCTTGCCGTAATCAAACTCGTTGTTTTTATAAAAAGGGATAGTGGTTTTGGTAGATTTTACATCCTGTGTTAAAACAGGTTTATTGCCTTTCATGTGGAAGTCTATCTTTGCATCATATTGTACCGGTAGTTTTACTTCCTGTTGTATCAATACATTGTTATTATTGTACATAATAAAACCTATGATCAATGCTAAACCTACCTGGCCCACTATTTTAAACCTGCCGGCTAATCCTTCTTTGTTCTTCTTAAAGATCTTAATGTAATCATCAAGGAAACCAATGGCACCCAACCATACGGTTGTTATCAGCATCATAATGATGTAGATATTATCCAGCTTGGCAAACAATAGGGTTGGCAGCAAAATACCCAGGATGATGATCAAGCCACCCATAGAAGGTGTGCCCGCCTTTTGCATCTGGCCCTCCAAACCTAAATTTCTTACCGTTTCGCCAACTTGTTTGTAGCGCAGGTAATCTATTAACCGGCGACCGTAAACGGTGGTCACAATTAATGATGTAATTACTGCCATAGCCATCCTGAACGTGATGTATTGAAACACGCCTGCCCCAGGTATGCTATAGTTTTTGGACAAATAAGTAAACAGGTAGTATAACATACTTTCTATTTTATGTGCAGATGTGCTAATGTGCAGATGTGCAGCCCTTTCATTAATGTGTTGATGATATTATTTTTCCTAATACTTTAATTATTGATTGAATGTCGCCATGCATTGCTTCTTCAAATGGATAATTCTCTGAATACTTGCATAACAACAACCAATATTCCGTTTCTTCAGCTTCTTTATAAGCAATTTTGCATTTATGTCTAAAATCAATCTTACTCTCTGCACCCTGTGCTTCTCTTACATTTGCCCCAATTGAAGTGCCGCATCTAAATAGTTGATTTGCCATGTTAAATTTCCTTTTTGATTCAAGTTCTTCGGTAAACCTGACGATTTTCAGAGAAAATTGAAAGGTCAAATCAACAATCAAATTCGGTTTAGCACTCATTATTTATTCATCAAATTCATCATCTGCATATTTGCAAATCTGCACATCCTCACATTAGTACAAATTGGTTCAGTAACTCTTCCTTATCATCGAAGTGATTTTTCACACCTTTTATTTCCTGGTATTTTTCATGACCCTTACCGGCAAGCAAAATAATATCTCCCGGTTGCGCTAACATGCAGGCGGTTTTAATAGCCTCATGCCTATCGGTAATACTAACCGTATTGCGTTGGGCGGTTGGTGTAACACCAGCTTCCATATCTTTAATGATCTGAGCCGGGTCTTCAGAGCGTGGGTTATCTGATGTCAGGATAACTTTATCGCTCCACTGGCAGGCCACTTTTGCCATTACCGGGCGTTTGGTTTTATCCCTGTCGCCGCCGCAGCCTATAACTGTTATTACTTTTTCTGTTCCCTTGCGGATATTATGGATTGTGCTTAACACATTCTGCACTGCATCAGGCGTATGTGCATAGTCAACAATGCCAATTACTTTGTTTGGCGATATCACATAATCAAACCTGCCTTCGGCACCATGCAGCTTACTGAGGCTGGTTAAAACTTTACTGCGGTCCTGGTCTAACAACATCGCGGCAGCATAAACAGCCAATAAGTTATAAGCATTAAAGGTGCCCACCATCTTGAACCAAACCTCGTCGTTATCAATCAGCAGTAGTAAGCCGCCGAATTGATTTTCAAGGATCTTACCTTTATAATCGGCCATGCTTTTTAGGGCATAGGTTTTTTTATGTGCCTTGGTATTTTGCAGCATTACACTGCCGTTTTTATCGTCGTTATTAGTTAGCGCGAACGCATTTTTTGATAAACCATCAAAGAATGCCTTTTTAGCTTTCAGGTAGTTATCAAAAGTTTTATGATAGTCTAAATGATCGTGTGTTAGATTCGAGAAGATGCCACCGGCAAATACCAAACCCTCAATACGGTGCTGCGCTACCGCGTGCGAGCTTACTTCCATGAAGCAATAATCGCAGCCCTGGGCTACCATTTCATCTAACAGCCTGTTCAGTTCTACCTGGTCGGGAGTAGTATGGGTTGATGGGATAAGCTTGCCATTGATCTGGTTCTCTACAGTTGATAACAACCCGCATTTATAACCCAGGTCACGAAACAGCTGGTATAGCAAAGTAGCGATAGTGGTTTTGCCGTTGGTACCGGTTACACCTATCAGTTTTAATTTATTGGATGGATTATCATAAAAATTAGATGCCACAATACCCAAAGCAACAGCCGAATTTTTCACCATGATAAAATCAACTTCGCCAACGGTATGGCCCGGCAATTCTTCACATATTATGGCTACGGCACCGTCTTTTATGGCTTTTTCAATATAATCGTGGCCATCAACCTGCGTACCTTTTACGGCAACAAACAAACAACCGGGCACAACCTGGCGCGAATCAAACACTATGGCACTGATCTCTACATCTGCCGCGCCCTGTAGCTCGGTAAATGGTAACCCGGTTAATATGTCGCTCAGGTTTCTCATTGCAACTCTATGGTAATTCTTGATTTTTTTGGTATAACACTTCCGCCGGTTACAGA
>JACMRC010000175.1 GCA_014376655.1 Mucilaginibacter sp.
GTAGCATTAACCCGCGATGAAATATATTTGGTGCAAACTCCGCAAACATTTCAATCAGTACAGCTAAAAAAAGCCTACCAACAGCCTTACGACCCCAAATTTACGGACGATGCCGGTGTGGTTGAGGCAACGGGCATCCAAATTAATTTAATTGAAGGCAATTATCAGAACATTAAAATAACTTTCCCTGAGGATATTGCTATTGCGGAATTGTTGATGAAAAATAGTATAAGCTAATCCTTCGGTGTATCGTAATAAACCAGCTTACCTGTTTTAGCGCCTGTGGCGGCCCAGGTTTTGGTATTAAATTCTATTAAAGCTACAGCACCCGGCGGCACATCACGTACTTCACCTGTCAGGTAATAAAGCAGCTGTCCTATCCCCGGGTTATGGCCAACCAGCCCAATAAAATCATAACCATCATTTAACTGGCTAATAATATCAACCAATTGATTTTGGTCGGCATCATAAATACCTGAAATTTCTTCAACGCCTGGTACCTCCAGGTGTTGCGAAAGTACATTGGCTGTACTAATAGTGCGTAGTGCAGGGCTGGCTACCAATAATTGCGGCACATGGCCATGCTCTTTTAATCGCCCGGCCATTATTGCGGCATCCTGCAAACCCGATGGTTTTAGCGGTCTTTCAAAATCGGCAAACCCTGTTTCGTGGGTGGCCTTAGCGTGCCTAATCAATAGTAGCTTTTTCATAAAAATTGTATTATTTAAACAGGTATCCTAAACCAAGAGAAAACTCCCTGTTTCTTACAACACTTGTACCCGTATCTTGTTGGTTGATTGATGCAATATTATTTAGGCCCAAAGTAAAAGCCATATTAAAAGTCACCCTGTTACGAAACTCAAAGCCGGTTGTAAAATTTAACCCGGTATCAAATCGGGTAACATCATTATTTTTACCAAATATTATTTTATCGGCTGTGTTTGTTCCGGGTGTTTCATAATCCAGGTTACCTGTTACACCACCTGCTATGTATCCTCCGGCACCTAAATAAAAAATCCCAAGATCTGTAAAGGTAAACTTGCGTAATAAGTTAACGGGGATTTCAACATAAGTTAAATGGGTAGTGGTTGTTAATGCATCATTAAAAACTACCGACCCCTTGCCTGCTATACCCAATCCCGCCTCAAGCCAAAATTTATTCCTGACCGGCATTTGAGCAAGCGCCCTTATGTTAAATGTGGTGATAGAGCTGGCAGAGATGATCTCTTTGTTTTCGATTTGCTGATAGGCAAAGCCACCCGAAACTTTAAACCCATATGTTAACTTTTGCGCATTGGCATACAGGCTGCTAACAGCTATAAACAGGGTGATAATTATTGCTTTTTTCATGACAGCTAATTATTTATAAATTCTTTAATATCGCGTTCAGGGATATCATGCATACATTTAAAATGGCCCAGCGGGCAAGCCGGTAAACCAAATTTCGAACACGGCCTGCAAGGTAGCTCGATACCTGCCATTAATACTTCTTTTACCTTATAGGGTTGCACGCCCAATAACTCGGGCGCTGTACCGCCCCAAACAGATACTATTGGTACATTAAACGCTTCGGCAATATGGGTTAGCCCGGTATCAAACCCAATTACTTTTGCAGCTTTTGATACCAAAAATACCGATTCATCTAACGGGGTGATACCACAGGAATTATATATTTTATCTCCTAATGCATTTGCAATAATATCGCCATTATCTTTTACATCATTACCACCCAATAAAACTATTGGTTTGTCAATATCCTTACATATGTTAATGATCTTTTCGTTAGGCATACGTTTGGTAAAATGCGTAGCGCCAATAACAAAAGCAACATATTCCTGCTGATGAGATGCAGGCAGTAATTTACTAAGCTGATAATCGGCCTTAATATAATAGTCTATCGGTTGATTATCGTTTTTAACACCTAAAAACTCGGTCGCTTTTAAATACCTATCAACTAAATGAACCGGCGGTACCAGTTTTAAGTTAAACTTGAGGCTTAACCATTTGCGGATTGTTTGCTTTTTATAGGTTGATGATTTAACGCCTGTGCGCAGCTTAATTATAGCAGTACGCAGGTTGTTATGCAGGTCGATGATATAATCGTATTGTTCTGCTTTAATATCGTTAATTGTTTCTGATAAGCTTGGCTTTAATAAAAGCAGCTTATCAACGTAAGGGTTATTGTCGTAAATGTATTTAAAGGCAGGCTTGGTAATGAAATGAATTTCGGCACCGTTTAGCTGTTTTTTAAGGCATCGCACAACGGGTGTTGTGTAAATGATATCGCCCATCGAGCTAAAACGGATAACCAGTATCTTCATTTCCTTCTCTTATGTCCCCTGGTTCTTTATCCGCTGGATAATGGACGTCGACGAATACCCCTCGACCAAATCAATAGTTAACACCTTGCCGCCGTTTGCAATTACTTCTTTAGCGCCAACTATGTTATCAATGGTGTAATCGGCGCCTTTAACTAATATATCCGGCAGTAAAGTACTTATCAGGTTTAGTGGTGTATCTTCTTCAAAAACAACAACACCATCAACAAAAAACAGCGCCGCTAATAAGGCAGCGCGGTTAGTTTGATCGTTCACCGGCCTGTCCGGGCCTTTTAACCGTCTTACCGAACTATCGGCATTCAGGCCTA
>JACMRC010000176.1 GCA_014376655.1 Mucilaginibacter sp.
AGTACAAGCATCGGGCAATGATAACCAGGATATGGACGAAAAACCGCAGTTCCCGAACGATACGTTTGCGGATGGATCTGGCACCGATGCGGATAATGTGGTATGTGTTGGTGCATCCGGCGCTAAAGTTGATGAGAACCTTGCCGCGACATTTAGTAACTATGGCAAAAAGAATGTGGACGTTTTTGCACCGGGCGCAAAGGTAACATCGATTGATACTGATGCCGAATTTAACACTGCTGATGGCACCAGCTTCTCATCGCCAATAACCGCAGGTATTGCTGCTTTAGTATTAGAGTATTACCCCGACCTTAGTGCGAAGCAACTAAAACAGGTTATCCTGGCATCAGCTACGCCATTAACCGGCACCATGGTTTTAAAACCGGGCAGCAAAACAGATAAAGTTGACTTTACCACCCTAAGCAAAACAGGCGGCATTGTAAATGCTTATAAAGCGGTACAGTTGGCAGCTAAGTTAAAAGGCGAAAGGAAGTAGTAGCAGAGGCAGTTGCAGCAGCAGAATATTAGAGCGGGTTTAAGCCCGCTTTTTTAGTTTTTTGTATTTATCCAATCTTCAGTTTTGGTTTCCGTTTTAAACCCGTAATTCCCAAACTCTTCTCGTTGTATAGTTATGGCGTTGTTCTGATTAAGCAACTTATTAAATTTGTTTGGCATCCCCTCAAATCTCACCGGTACATACAGTAAATAGTTTTCATTACGACCTAACCCATCATACTCCTTTTTCATCCCCTTACAAGCCATATAAACCGCATCTTCAAAAGCAGTTACTTTTGATCTTACTACTTCAAAAGTGCAAACACCTTTATTAAAAGCAAGTCTAACTATTACCATTCCCGATCCACTTTCGTTTATACCGATCCACTGAAGGCGTATCCTGCCGTATATTTCGGGCAGAACCTCACCTTCAATCTTTTCCAGATTTTTATAAGTATGCTCATCAATTTTAAAAGAGGTATCTGCAATAAGTCGGTGATTGTTATTATATAAAAGTGATTTTTGTGCAGATGCCATAGAAGATATCAGCAGCAATAAAAACGTGATTTTTTTCATGACTTTAGGCAGTTTGATAATGGTTTATATAAGCCAATATAATGAAATATTGTAAAAACCTTATGCCTTAAGCTATATCAATTGCATTTAACACATTAGTGCTTATATTTGCGTTCCAAAAAACATCATTTAATTAATACGATGAGAGAAATACAGTTCAGAGAAGCACTTCGCGAAGCAATGCAGGAAGAAATGCGCAATGACGATAGCATATACCTGATGGGCGAAGAGGTTGCCGAATATAACGGTGCCTACAAAGTTAGCCAGGGTATGTTAGACGAGTTTGGCGCTAAACGGGTTATTGATACCCCCATCTCTGAATTAGGCTTTGCCGGTATAGGCATAGGTTCGGCTATGAATGGTTTAAAACCTATCATCGAGTTCATGACGTTTAACTTCTCGTTAGTAGCTATAGACCAGGTTATAAACGGCGCTGCCAAGATCATGTCAATGAGTGGTGGCCAGTTCTCTGTGCCAATTGTGTTCCGTGGCCCTACAGGTAACGCGGGGATGCTAAGCTCACAGCACAGCCAGTGTTTCGAGAGTTGGTATGCAAATTGCCCTGGCTTAAAGGTGGTAGTACCATCAAACCCTGCAGATGCTAAAGGTTTATTAAAATCATGTATCATTGATCCCGATCCTTGTATTTTCATGGAGTCGGAATTAATGTATGGCGATAAAGGCATGGTTCCGGAAGAAACTTACTATATCCCAATTGGCAAAGCTGCCGTAACTAAAGAAGGTACAGACGTTACTTTAGTTGGTTTTGGCAAGATCATGAAAGTGGTTAATGCTGCTGCTGCCGAGTTGGAAAAAGAAGGCATCAGCGCCGAGGTTATAGACTTACGCACCGTTCGCCCTATTGATTACGAAACTGTTATCAACTCGGTTAAAAAAACCAACCGCTTGGTATTGGTTGAAGAAAGCTGGCCATTAGGATCAATAGCTACCGAGATAGCTTTTAAAGTACAAAAAGACGCGTTTGACTATTTAGACGCTCCTATCCTGCGCATTATGGGTGGCGACGTTCCGTTGCCTTATGCCCCTACCTTGATACAGGAATACCTGCCAAACCCTGATAAAGTGGTTAAAGCGGTTAAAGAAGTAATGTACGTTACCAAATAACAAACGCAGATATTTTAAAAGCCCGCTATTTTTATAGCGGGCTTTTTTATGCAAAATGATCTTTTTAAAAAGCTTAATTAAATAACCGTTCCGTCAAGTATAACTGCGCGTTTTTTAACAACTACTATACCATCCTGTACCGTATGGGTCGGGTAATCGCCATTTGGTAGTGGGTCGCCACAATTAATGGATACATCGTTACCTATGTAGGTGTTTTTGTCAATGATGGCATTCTTAATTTTGCAACGGTCGCCAATACCCATTATAGGTTGGCCATTTTCGCGGCACTCCTGTATTTGCTCTAAAGTTTGGTAGTTATCGCTACCCATTATATAACAATTCTCTATAGTAGTATCCAAACCTATGCGGCTACGGATACCCACAACAGAGCGGATAACATGGCTGGCGTTAATAATACAACCATCAGCAATAATAACCTTATCCATGTGGGTGCCCGATATCTTCGACGGTGGCAACATTCGCGCACGGGTGAAGATATAATTCTTATCAAAAAGGTTAAACTGTGGTATATCATCGGTTAAACCTAAGTTAGCATCAAAAAATGACGGTATGGTACCAATATCGGTCCAATAACCTTCGTACTGGTAGCTTAATACCTTATGCTTATCAATTGATTGCGGGATGATCTCTTTTCCAAAATCAGTACTCTCATTGCCTTGCAGTAGCTTATATAACAACTTACGGTTAAATATATAAATACCCATTGATGCCAGGTAAATGCGGCCCTGTGCTTCCATCTCCTGGCTAACTTCTGATACCAGCTTATCAAACCCGGTTTTAGGTTTCTCAACAAATGCGGTAACCAGGCTATTTTCGTCGGTTTGTAAAATACCAAAGCCCGGCACATCATTAACATGTACAGGTATGGTAGCAATGGATATATCAGCTTGTGCAGCAATATGCTTGTTTACCATTTCCGCGAAATCCATCTGGTACAATTGATCGCCCGATAG
>JACMRC010000177.1 GCA_014376655.1 Mucilaginibacter sp.
CGCCCCCCTCTTGCGAAGGATTGTAACCTCTTAAAGAATGGCGCAAATTTAGGGTCAACAATAACTAATTGCTTTTTACCGCTTGACGCATACTTCCTATATTCTGCTTGAAAATCCACATCCGACGGTACAATTGCAACTTCGGCATCGGCCATGCTCGTCCAGCTAAATGGTGTGTTTGCTATTACAGCGACACTATCAGCAGATATTTTAATCCCGTTTATAGTTACTTCTGTTTTAACGCCCACGGTTTTTACCATGGTGAAATTTTGCCGAAACCCTGAATTGCCCTCCATTGGCTTTAAGCCTATGGTTTTGTATTCGTTCTCAATAAACTTTGCCGCTTTTTCAATACCAGGCGTGAAGGTGGCGCGGCCCTGCATATCATCTGCAGATAGGGTTTTGATAATGCGCTCAACTTCCGGCTGTTGTATCAGCCTGTCTACATCTTGCGCGAACGTGTAGGTTGATGCCGTTACTAATGCAATTACTGCTATAAACTTTTTCATGTATATGTTATTTAACCTTTGATGATAACCAATTTTTACGGAATGTTGCCTGATCGTTTGTTAAGGTGCTGCCTGTTTTCTCGGCAGTTACTACCTCAAAATATGGATTTTCATCCAAAGTAACAGTAGTGGTATGCGCACCTGTACGGTTTGTATAGGCTACGCTGATCTTATCGCCCGGCTTTTTATCTGTGAGAACCTGCGCGAATGATGCCGCGTCGGTAATGTCTTTGCCATCGGCTTTTAAAATAACGTCGCCTGCGTCAATCCCGGCACTGTACAATGGTGTGCCCTGGATAGTGCTGGCTGTTATTGGCAAACCAACTGTACCCACCGTACGAGCCTGGCCCGAGCGGCCGCGGATAGGTGTTGTTGACAAACCCGACCATACTTTACCCGGTGCTGCTTTACGCAATATAAAACCGGCTTTAGCCAGTAGGTCGGCATAATTATTTTTGTCTATACCGTAAACGTATTTGGTATAAAATTCTGCTGCAAATTTAGGGGTGGTTAGCTTGCCTAATACGTTCTGCAAATCAGGAACGGTATACGGTTTCATAACCTTGCCCTGTGCCAGCCAGACGGCACGCATATAATCATCCAACGTTAAATTAAACTCGCTGCGCAAACGCAGCTCAAGCGCCAGGGCAGTAGCGCCCCCATAAAGGTAATAGCTTAAAAAGTTATTGGTATAGTTACTTGGGTCGATAGATACACCGGCATCCGTGAAAACAGCCTTGCGGCTCATTTCGACAGCCGGATACTTTTTGGCTCCGGCCGAGTTTAACACCGAGTTAACCAATCCACTAACAGTGCGGGTATATTCTTCGGGCGTATGGAAACCTGCACGCACCAAAAGCAATTCACCATAGTATTGCGTAAATCCTTCGGCAAACCAAAGCTCATTGCTCATGTTGGCATGCTGGAAGTTAAACGGCTCTAATGATTTTGGGCGGATGCGCTTAACATTCCAGCTATGAAAATACTCGTGCGCGAAAGTGCTCAATACATCTATTTCGTTGCCGCCTACTTTTTCAATCGGGTCAACAATGCAGGTGGAGTTTCTATGCTCCATTCCATCGCCCGAGTTGGTTGGGTAAACATCATCAAGGAAAGTGTACTCGCCATAATCATAGGTAGGCAACTCACCAAATACCGCTTTTTCTTCAAGTACCAGCTTTTGTACCATCTTGCCAAAATTGTCAACCACGGCCTGGTCATCAACAGAGTGGATAGTTACATTAATGCGCTGTTTTTTACCATCAGGATTAACCACATCCCAGCCGGTTTCTTTAAATGCCGACAGCTCGGTTGGGCTATCCATCATGTACTGAAAGTTTGGTGCGCTGTAAACGTTTGCACCTTCGTGTTTTAATTGGGTGGCTACCTTCCAGCCATATTTGTCAAGGTCGTTAAACTCAAATTTAATGGCCCGGTCATCAATTCCGTCAAGCCACATAAAAGCGGCAGGCATATTTAGGTGGGCATGGCTTGGGTCAATACTGGCGTAGGTGCCGTCTGTCCAGTTTGCAAATAGTGTATAACTTAGTTTTACCGCGTCGCCATGCGTGGCAACTTCGTATACATCGCCTTCGGTTTGCTTAACAATTAGCGCGGAACCATCCGGATCAGAAGCTTTAACATTATAAACATTTTTACCAAACTCGTGCGTAGCATATCGCCCCGCAGACGAACGGCTCATACGAAACTTTAAAGTACCACCCGGTGCTGCCGGGACAGTAATTTCAATGTCGGCTTCGTGATGGACCGCGTTAGGGAAAGATACTTTGTAATAAATAGCTTTTTGTGCTTTTTGTGCCGACACACCGCTGGTAATAGCTATAGCAATTAAGGTAGATAGGAATAGTTTTTTCATCAGATCAGTTAATTGCGCTCAAATTACGATTAAATATAAATAATAGCAAGATGGGTGATGAACGCGCGCCGTTTACTCACCCGGTCTTCGCTACGCTGGACCACCCTCTCTTCGCCTTCGGCGGAAAGAGGGGAAAAGCTACTGTAGAAAACAACCCTCTTTCCGCCGGAGGCGAAGAGAGGGTCGCGCCCGCCTAAAGGCGGGCC
>JACMRC010000178.1 GCA_014376655.1 Mucilaginibacter sp.
AAACTATCCGTGGCGACGATTTAGAGTTTCACTCGGCAGTGCGCGAGTGGTCGTCCATTATAGGCTATGGTGATATGGAAGGGTATAAGAAGCATTTTAATGATGTACAGGCTTTCTTTAAAGACAGGCTACAGGAAGGTAATAAGCAGAGTGCGGAGTTAATACGACGGTTAATGACAGAGTAATATAAATGAAAGAATTACTATGAAATCAAAAGTAAAGACCTATCATCTACAGGACCGTAACAAACGCGCAGTCCGAAAAAAGCAAGATATATTAAAGGGAATAGAAGAATCTGTAAGATTTATTAAACTTCACCAACAAGGCAAAGTTAAAGCCAAATCTATCCAAGATTTGTTGAACGAGCTCTGATTACTCTCGCAATCTTTCATCTGTATAAGTAATCTCCGTACGGCCATGCTTAACAGGTTTGCCATTTTCATCAACGCTTACAAAAACAATCTCATCAACAGTTAGTATAGTTTTTTGGGTGATCTTGTTGCGTACCTCGCAGGTTAGGGTGATGGAGGTATGCCCAAACTTTGTAGCCTTAATCCCCAACTCAATAATATCCCCCTGCCGCGCCGAGTTTATAAAGTTTATCTCTGACATATACTTGGTCACACATCCGTTAGTACCCAGTTGTATAATGGTATAAATAGCAGCTTCCTCATCAATCCAGGCCAATAGCCTGCCGCCAAATAAAGTGCCGTGCGCGTTAAGGTCTTCGGGCTTTACCCATTTGCGGGTGTAAAAATTCATAGGGTTGTTATTTTTATAACTGCAAAGGTATATATTTGAGACTATGCCTTATAACCTTAAACCACTTAGCCTGCTAATAATTATGAGTTTGACATTGCTCAAACCAACTAACGCGCAGGTAACTACCAGTAAGATCCATTACCTAACAGATACTACCTTAAACTTTGACGGGCTTATCAGTCAATTTAAAAACAAGGTTATTTATGTTGATGCCTGGGCAACCTGGTGCGTGCCTTGCCGGCAGGAGCTACAACGGAAAAAAGATGTACAGGCGTTTGCCAACTTCGCCGCAAAAAATGATATAGTTATATTATATATATGTTGCGATTACAATGGCAGCAAATGGAAGCAATATATTAAAGCTAATAACCTGGCTGGTTATCACTTTTTAATTAATAAAGCTGTGCACGATGATTTCCACACCACGCTCTCGCAAGTTCAAATGCGGTCAAAAGTGATGAAGAGAAGCTTTTACATGCCCCGCCACATTATTATCGATAAAAATGGAGTTATTGCCGATAGTAATGCTACCCAACAAGGCAACCCTAAAGTGTACGCTACATTAAAGAAACTATTAGCAAAAGCTGGTTAATCATTCTCGTCAGCTTTACCCCACTCCACGCGTAGGTCGTTAATGTTTTGGGTAACCTTGCTTATCTCGTCGCGATATTTTACCTGGTCCTTATCGTAAAACTCTTTATATATCAATTGGTATAATTTGCACTCCGCTAACAGCAGGCGCGATTTTACATTGGCAATCTTCTTTTGCTTTTTGGGTAGGGATAAATTATCCATTTGCCGGGCCACCTTTTTTAAAGTATCAATTCGCGGCAATCCTTTATGGGTGAATACCTGCATCAGGGTATCATGATTGTTGGTGTAATTACCATAAAAGTCCGTCCGTAAAGAGTCGGACAGCTTTTCCCCTTTACGGCTTAGCTTATCAAACTCTTTAAGTTGGTATACCGGCGCAAACTGCAGGCATAGGCCGGTATATAATATGGTTAGGGCTATAGGTGCGGCGATGATCAGTTTTTGCCTGTAAGTTTTCAATCCCCAATAAGCTATCAGCCCAAATAAGTATCCGGCTATTAATCCGCTGATGTGTGCCGCATGGTCAACCCGTTTGCCAAATGGTATAATATGATAGGCTACAAAAATAGCGGTGCTTATTAATAATGCCCTGCGCGCATTGCCCTCATAAAATTTAGTGCTTAGCAAGGCAAGCAATATCCCGAATAGTCCGAATATCGCGCCCGACGCGCCCGCTGCTACCCCTTGGTCGTGCCATACTACTGATGTTATACTGGCGCAGATTCCGGTTAATAAATAAAGCAACAGGTATTTCCAGCGGCCCAGCTTACTTTCAAGCAATGAGCCTATATATATTAATACTACCATGTTACCAGCAAGATGCATTAACGAGAAATGTAGAAACGTGTTGGTTAGCAACCGCCACACCTGCCCGTTAAGTACCTGGGTACGGCTACTAAACCCAAGCGACAAATAAACATCCTCTAAACCGTTTGTAAAAAATCGTGGGCTATGGCCGTGGTGTTTAGCTGCCTGCATAAAAAGCACTATCACCAAAGCTGCCATTACAACATTGGTAATAATATATATCGCTATGTTTAATAATACCAATATTGGCGTAATAAAATAGTTTTGCTTTGGTATAAATGCAGAAAGAAATTCCCGCAGCTTTTCTTTATAACCCATTGGCGGGTTATTTAGATTGATGAACTGGTTGTCAGGTATACTATCTATCAGTTCCTGTGTAGTTTCCCGTAGTGTGTCTTTTAGGTGATACTCCACATATTCAATTTCGCCGTTAAGTAGCAGCTCCAGGTTTTTCTCGTTTTTCCCATAATCTGTAAAAAAGCCCTGGTAGCCCACACACTCACTTTTTATAATAGCGGTATTGTTAACTATGCGTACCGACACTTCTTCGGCATAACTCTCCCAGGAGATAGGGGTATATCCAATAATGCCATCCCTGTCAAAATAACCGATGCGCCAGCCCAGGTTAGTAAAGGCGTGGTATAATAGAGTAAGGTAATGGTCGGCGCTGTATTCGCCTAACGGGATGGTTGTTACTTTACGTGGTGATATGCCCCAGGCCATAAGGTTGTAGTTTAGGGTAGTAAATATAAGGTATCGGTTTTAATAAGCAAATTAGGCTTTAAGTTTGTACATTAATTGTTTAAAGTTGCTATATGACAACGCTTACTATTAAAATAACAATTCTTGACAACGGTGAATTCTCAATTAAGACATTAAGGAAAGCATCTCACTATTAATAAATACCGATCAGGCCAACTTTATCTAATTAGAATAAAAAGATGTTGC
Organism: Mucilaginibacter sp.; assembly: GCA_014376655.1. Lineage (GTDB taxonomy): Bacteria > Bacteroidota > Bacteroidia > Sphingobacteriales > Sphingobacteriaceae > Mucilaginibacter. The sequence goes on from JACMRC010000178.1 coordinate 3,112, forward strand.
GCTAAT
>JACMRC010000179.1 GCA_014376655.1 Mucilaginibacter sp.
TCACGGACTGCGCGATACCCGTATCGCTTTGCGAAACTATGTCCCCAACGCGATTGATATGAAAAAAGGTCTACTAATATTTGGCTTAATGGCTGCGGCATTTGCTGCAACCGCGCAGGTTAAAACTGCCGTTACCCAGCCCTTACAAAAAACAACTTTCCAAACCGGCAGCCCGTGGATCCCGCAGATTGACGTACGGTCTGACGTTGCCATAGTTTATGGCACTAACGACCGCCCGGGTATGACCTTTGAACAGCGTGTACAAACCTGGCGCGACCATGGCTACCAAACCGCTTTTATGACGGGTATAGCCTGGGGTAATTACAGTGACTTTTTTTTAGGCACCTGGGATGGTAAGAACCACCTTGATCTGGCGCAAGTGGAGAAAAACGGCGCACCTATTATGCACGGGCGTAATATCCCTTACGTTGTACCTACTCAAGTGTTTATTGATTATATGAAAACCGGCGTAATGAAACGGGTTATTGACGTAGGCATTAAAGAGATATTTTTAGAAGAGCCCGAGTTTTGGGCACGCGGTGGCTATAGCGTTCCGTTTAAAGAAGAATGGCAAAAGTTTTACGGCTTCCCCTGGAAACCACAGGATGAAAGCGCAGAAAACACTTACCTATCCAGCAAGCTGAAATACCAGTTATATTATGATTGTATTAAACAGGTGTCAGAATATGCAAAGGCTTACGCCAAAAGCAAAGGCACTACCGTTAAGGTTTATATCCCAACGCACTCGCTGGTTAATTACTCGTCGTGGCGCATTGTTAGCCCCGAGGCAAGTTTGGCATCGCTGCCAAGCATTGATGGTTACATAGCCCAGGTTTGGACGGGTACCTCGCGCGAGGCTACTTACTTTAATGGCGTACGTAAAGAGCGTGTTTTTGAGAACGCTTTTTTAGAATATGGCTCAATGGTATCAATGACCGCGCCTACCAAACGCAAGCTTTTCTTTTTAACCGACCCGATAGAAGACGCACGCCGCGATTGGGCCGACTATAAACGCAATTACCAGGCGACATTCACGGCCAAAATTTTATATCCCGGTGTTGCCGATTATGAGGTAATGCCATGGCCGGAAAGGATCTATACCGGCAAATATAAAATGGCCAATAGCGATTCGAGCGTAAACATCCCTAAATACTATTCTACCCAAATGCAGGTGATGGTAAACTCGTTGAACAGTATGCCGGTATCAACCAACAAAGTAACGGGTGTTAATGACATTGGGGTGTTAATGAGTAACTCGTTGATGTTCCAACGCTTCCCTACGCATAACGGATTTGAAGATTCACAGTTTTCCATTTTTTATGGGCAAACTCTGCCATTGGTTAAACGCGGTATCCCTGTACAAACCGTACACATGGAAAACTTAGGCTATGCAGCTACTTTAAAAGATATTAAGGTTTTGGTGATGAGCTATTCCAACATGAAACCAAACAGTGCTTTAGTGCATGAGCAAATAGCAGCCTGGGTTAAAAAAGGTGGCGAGTTGATCTATGTAGGAAAGGACGATGATCCATACCAAACCGTTTTGGAATGGTGGAACACTAAGGGCAATACCTACACCGCGCCATCGCAACACTTGTTTAAATTATTAGGCATTAAGGCCGATGGCGGTAAACAGAAATTTAAAGTTGGCCTGGGGTCGGTTTATGTTATCCGCGAAAACCCTAAGGATTTTGTGATGCAGGCCAATAATGATAGCAATTACCTTAATACTGTAAAACAAGCTTACGAAGTTGATGCTAAAGCAGGCAAGCTTACCATTAAAAACAACCTGTACTTGGAGCGCGGTGCTTATGATATCATCGCCGTATTAAATGAGAATAACGATACCAAACCATACACCGTTAAAGGCCCGGTTTTCGATCTGTTCGACCCTACTTTACCGGTGCTTGCCGAAAAAACAGTTAACCCCGGCGAGCAATCTTATTTAATAGATATTAAACGTGTAGCCAATAAAACAAAACCACAGGTGTTGGCTTCTGCATCAAGGCAGTATGATGAGCAAGTGGGTATGCGTCAATTTAGTTTTACGGCTAAAAGCCCTATCAATACCGTAAATGCCATGCGTATTTTGCTACCGGCCGAGGCTAAACAAGTTAAACTAACAGATAGCAAAGGCGGCGTAATAGGCACTAATGTTAAAATTTCATGGGATGCATCGTCGAACACGCTGTTTTTGAGTTTTGATAATAGCCCGGATGGGATAAAGGTTAGTTTGGGTTGGTAGAGCGTATATACCATAAGTTGTCATTTCGAAACGGAGTGAGAAATCTTAAATGAGCGATCAGTCGCAAGGCCGTATAAGATTTCTCACTCGTTCCTCGTATCGAAATGACAAACGAAATGATTCTAAATATTCTTTTTCAAAATATAGAAATACATCCTCGTCCGCGTTTCAAAACCCATACTTTCATAAACCTTTATGGCGCGTTCATTATCTATCTTAACGTGTAAGAACGGGATGTTGCCTTCTGCGATGATGCGGTTGCAGTGGTACTGCAATAATTGTTTAGCATAACCACGGCCGGTATAATCGGGGTGGGTGCATACGGCGCTTACTTCGGCATAAGGCAGCGGGTTCATGCGTTGGCCCGCCATGGCTATTAATTTATCGCCATCAAAGATGCCGCGATAGTGGCCAAAGTCAATTGTGCGCTCAGCAAACGGGCCGGGGTTTGTTAGCTTGGTTAGCTCCATCATTTGGGAGATGTCTTCGTCGGCAAGCGTTGCCAGATTAGTTTCATCTACTGCCACAACATCCCCATTATAAACCATCTGGAAGCAGGGCACGCTATGCAGTACGTTCCACATAGCCGGTATAGTGGTTTCAACCGGTGACACAAAACCTACCGGACCACCATGTGATATCAGCGCGTGCAATTGCTCAAAATTATCGGGAAGTGTATCTTTAAAACCAACAA
>JACMRC010000180.1 GCA_014376655.1 Mucilaginibacter sp.
AATTGATATTGACGCAGATCAGCTGAGAGTTCATCAAGCCGCCGGCTGTGTTCTCATCATAACTCATCAAGGCGCGGATGCTGCTGGCATCTTCCTGATCTATATCTTTTAAGATCTCGTGTTGCTCGTGCTCTTCCAGTTGCGAGATGATGTCGGAGGCATCGTCATAGTCCAACTCCTCCACAATCTCCGACCGTTTTTCAGGATCAAGGTTGATCAATAACTCACCGGGATGATGCTCCTCATCCATTTCGGCAATAACATCTGATGCTATATCCGTAGGCAGGATATTGATGATTCGCTCCTTATCCTCTTGGGCAAGCTTCTCGAATAATATGGCAATCTCCGACGCATGATACTCCTTCAGAACTATCTCTAATTCAGCATCATCGCCCTCAAGCGCGGTCTTAATGCGGAGGAGGTCGGTTTTATCTATTTCAAAAGATTGCATATCCCGACTAAATTAGGCATTTATGCTTGTAAACGGGGAATAAAAAGGCAGATTGTTAGATCAGGTCTAAATACTGCGATCGTAATTAAACTTAACCCCGCTTACCTTTTGCAATTTATCCAACACCATATTCACCTGCATTTTACGAATAGATACCTGTATACTACAATCATTATCAAATTGCTGGTTAAGGATGGTTAGGTCGGCATCTTTAATTAAGCGCATTACGTCATTCATTTGCAGGTAATCAAAGCTGATGGTGTAAACGTCGTTTACCGTTTTCTCAATTACTACAGCGTGGGCCAGCGCTTCTTCGGTGGCCATTTTATAGGCATTGATAAGGCCGGGAACACCCAACAACGTCCCGCCAAAATAACGGACAATCACAACCAATATATTAGTAAGATCTTTTGAAAGGAGGATATTTAAAATCGGCCTGCCTGCCGTGCCTGATGGTTCGCCGTCATCATTCAGCTTAAACACGGCGCGGTCGGCAGTTAAACGCATGGCCCAGCAATGATGATTAGCTTTTGGGTGTTCGGACTTTAAAGAAGCTACCAAACCTTTTATTTCAGTCTCAGAAGTTATAGGATATACATACGCCAGGAACTTGCTGCCACGATCTCGGAAGATGCCTTCGGATGGATGTTCTATGGTACGGTAGGTGTCGTCGAAAAGCATGTTATATAACTCAGAATGACAATTACTTTTGTGTGTGTACTTATTTCAATATCCCATCAGTAATCTTAGCAATATCATTACTAATCTTGCTAATAAACTCTAACTGCTCTTTTAATAATTTATCGGTTACAGTTGGAGTTTGCTCTTCGGTTGGTTCGGCTTTTTCGCCGGTGAATTCTTTACGCTCGCCGCCTAATTTTTTGCTGGTTTCGTTGAGTACGTTAATGCTTTTCTTTACCAATTTTAAAATATCGGGCGTGGTTTTATGCATGCCTTTCAGGGTGATCTCCTGGGCGACTGTTGCCGTGTAGGACGACAGGATATGGTTAAGCACCACAAATTTATGGATGTCTTTAATGTTACGCTGTTTGCTTTTAGGCTCGGAGGTCATCCGCTCGAAAGCCGCAGATAAGTTGGCCGATTTTACGTAGACTTCCTTACGTGCCAGTTTATATTCTGTAAGCGTAACGGGCTTGCCGGTTATGGTTTTGGCTATGCGTACCAGGTAATTTACATTGCTGTAAATCACATCGGCGAGGCTTGTTTTAATTTGCTCGAACTCCCAGGTAGGGAAGATCAAATAGCTGGCGATGAACGCAATGCTAGAACCTATTACGGTATCTATTATCCGTTCCTCCACAATATCTAAGTGCCCAATTTTCAGGAACTTAAATAGTATCAGCACGTATGGCGTCATAAATATAACACTCACCACGTAGTTAAGCCGCTGGAAGCTGTAGGTGCCCAGCATAAATATCAGCATCAACGTAAATTGCACATTGGTGTTGGGGATAAATAATAAGATGGCTATACCAATCACACCGCCGGATATAGTACCAATTAAACGCTGGTAATTACGCTGTTTTGATAAGCTGAAACCTGGTTTTAGTATCACTATAATAGTCAGCAATACCCAATAACTATGATGCCCCAATGCAAATGCTTTAGCTACCGTAAACCCAACCAAACAAACCAAACATACCCTTAAAGCATGCTTAAAAGCCGCAGAATCAAACGTGAAATTGTCGAAGAACACATGCGGCTCGTAATCCTGGTGGGTTACAAATTTTGATACATCTACATCGCTGCTATCCGTTAGCAGTATTTTTGACGAGTTTGAGTTATAGTAGTTAAATATGTTCTCTATCTCCTTATTCAGATCGCGCAGGTTTATCAATATCTTTTTTAATACCAGGTTGCTGGTTTCATGAGCATTGCCAATGGCATCAATCCGTAGCTTAAGTTGTTCCAAAGTCGGGTTAAAATCAACTAACTGTTTGTAGCGCGTATTTGATAATATGGCGTAGCCGATATTCTCTAACTCATTAGCCATTTGGTGTACAAAATGTCCTATCTCAGTTAAAATTCCGGTGTCTTTAAACTTGTCGCGGATCTGCTCGTAGTCATAATGCGTAGCCATTATCTGCTCAAACATATCCACCAGATCAACAAAAGTCAACACCAAAATCCGGCTGGCGTTGGTCGACTCGCGGGCCATAACACGGCTTTTAAAAAGCAGCTCGCGCACTGCGTCCTGGTGCTGGCTTACATGGATCTGTTGCGATACCAGCTTATGATAATTGTCATCGATATCTGTATCAGGTAGGTAAAAATCAGCTTTAATCCGTAGGAATTTAACAATATCAGCTACATTCTCGCCCAATGCCTGCTGCGCTGCACGATAGGGGCGGATGCCGAAGAAAAGAATGCTAAACAACATATACCAAACGCCCCCGGCCAATATTTGCAGGCTATAGATTAATACATCATTTGGTGCTAACTCCTTGTCCATCATAAATATCATGATGAGTAAGGCCGAGGTACCAACCGATGCAGCACGATTGCCATACACAATAAACATGGAGAACAGGAAGGAAAACACCGTAACCTCTAACCCTAAAGTATACACGTTTACGCGTGCGAAACCGGTTGTTACGGCAACAATAAACAGGCATAAATTACCCATAGCCATGCCATTACGTTTATGCACCACCGGGCCTGGGTTATCAATTACGCAAATACAAAGCGCACCTAATGATAGGGTAATGCCGAGGTCAAATTCGCCAAATTGAAGGAATACAATGGTTGGTAGTAAAATGCCCAACGAAATGCGCAGCCCGTCAGAAAAATACTGGCTGAAAAAGAAGCTTTTTATTTCTTTGGTCTGGATCATCGCGCAGCAAATCTCGGAAAAAAGGCTGATATATGAATTTGCAAAAATCTCATCATAGCGCAATTTTTATAATCAATATTAGTGGCAATGCGTATTATTTTTAATAATTATATAATTTTTAATGATTTTAGTTTAAATTCACAACGTTTTTAGTTTATCTATAGAACTAGCCTACATTTTACATTTTTATTTATCTGCTACCAATATGTCCTCTACGTTAAAACTCAGTCAAAGAGAAACCGCTTTTAATAATGAAGTTGTTACCCGCTTTGAGTTATATAACAGCTTGTTTCAAACGCTGCCATTTTACCAGGTTAAAGAAATAGGTATCCTGTTACCATTTTTTAGCTCGCATTGCGACAAGGGGGCTGTAAAAGAGGAATCTCCTACGGAGATTATTGAATCATTCTTTGCTAAATATGTACCGGATATTGACCATCGCGAGCAGCTTAACCGTATGTTCAGGTTCATACAATATATAGAGCGCCAGGTTGTTTTGTTTGATGCTATTGAGGATTCATCATTCAGCAAAATAGGCAGGGCCGATGATGTGGGTACGCTAACCGGCTTGCTACAATCTGCCGCCAACAGCGATGTGGTACGCCAAAGTATCAGCGAGAAGCTAAAAGATTTTTCATTACGATTGGTACTTACCGCACACCCAACACAGTTTTACCCGGGCACGGTATTAGGTATCATGACCGATTTAATTGAAGCGTTAAAAACTAACGATATAAGTAGTATAGACGCGCTATTACAGCAATTGGGTAAAACGCCGTTCTTTAATAAAAAGGCACCCACACCAGTTGATGAGGCGGTGAGTTTGGTTTGGTTTTTAGAACATACTTTTTACCATGCTGTAACAAGTATCCAGGCTAAATTGGAAGAAGAATTTGATATTGACGAGAACCGTGCGAATCAAATGTTAGAACTCGGCTTTTGGCCGGGCGGCGACCGCGATGGCAATCCTAACGTTAACACTAAAACCACGTATGACGTGGCTTGCTTGTTAAGGCAGATCATTTTCCGTTGTTACTACCGTGATTTTAGGGTGTTAAAACGCCGCATAACTTTTAGGGGGATTGAAAAGAACATGGCATCGTTAGAAGCTATGCTTTATGAAAATGCCTTTAACAAACATCAGCATAACGCCAAAGATTTGCAGGCCGAATTGTTGGAACAGTTGGGGGCTATCCGCGAGACATTAATTACCAGCCACGACAGTTTATTTGTAAATATAGTTGAGGACCTTATCCGTAAGGTGCGTTTGTTCGGTTGCTTTTTTGCTACGCTGGATATAAGGCAGGATAGCCGCATTTTGCGCAATGTATTTAATTATTGTACCGATAAAGGTATAGCAACCGGCCTACCGGCCAACTATGAAGAACTGAGCGAAGAAAAAAAAATAGCTGCCATAACCTTTAACGAGCTTAACTTTTTAAGCCCTGAGGATGCAGACGATATTACTTTGGATACCCTGAACACCATTATGCTGATGAAACACATTCAGCATACTAATGGGCAAAAAGGGTGTCAGCGTTTTATTATAAGTAACTGCCAGCAGGCATCGGATATTTTACAACTGATAAACCTGTTTTTATGGAGCGGCTGGAAAGCAGATGACCTTACAGTAGATTTTATGCCATTATTTGAAACAGTAAACGACTTACAAGTTGCTGCTGATGTAATGGAAAAACTATATACACATCCATTCTACGCAGCGCATTTAAAAAGGCGCGGTAATGCACAAAGCATCATGTTGGGTTTTTCTGATAGTACCAAAGATGGCGGTTATTTAATGGCTAACTGGTCTATTTATAAAGCTAAGGTTGAGTTAACAGCCATGGCACGTAAATACGATATTGATTTGGCATTTTTTGATGGCCGTGGCGGCCCGCCGGCACGTGGTGGTGGTAAAACACACCGTTTTTACGCATCAATGGGTAATGAAATAGCTAACGAGCACATCCAGTTAACAATACAAGGGCAAACCGTAAGTTCACAATACGGATCGATAGAAACTGCCCGCTTTAATATGGAGCAGTTAATAAATGCCGGGGTAACGTCAGCATTAAACCCGGATAGCAGTGATTTACTAAGCACACAGCAAAAGTCATTGATAACTGATATGGCCGATGCCAGCCACGAGTTGTTTTTAGCGCTGCGTAAGCATCCATTATTTGTAGAGTACCTGGAGAAATTTAGCCCGTTAAAATTATTGTCTAAGATAAATATCAGCAGCAGGCCGACTAAGCGTAATGCGAGTGCTCCGTTAAAATTGGAGGATTTACGTGCTATTAGCTTTGTAACATCATGGAGCCAGTTAAAGCAAAGTATCCCCGGGTTTTATGGGGTAGGTACGGCTTTAAAGAAGATGCAGGATGAAGGTAAATGGGGAGAGGTGGAGCAGCTATACGATACATCGGGTTTCTTTAAAACGATGCTGGATAACTGTATCATGTCCATGTCTAAATCTGATTTTAGGGTAACGGCTTATTTGGAAAAAGACGAAAAATTTGGCGCGTTCTGGAAACAGCTTAAAGATGAATTTGAGTTAACTAAATCGTTATTATTAAAATTAACCGGCACAGAAGTATTAATGCAGGATTCGCCGGTTGACAGGCGTTCTATCGGTATCCGCGAAAAAATTGTATTGCCGCTGGTTATTATGCAGCATTATGCTTTAAACTGCTTAAACCATACAAACGATAAAGAATTAATAGAGATCTACGATAAATTGGTTATCCGTACTGTATATGGTATTGTAAATGCTGGGCGAAATTTAGCATAAACACCTCTTTATGTCATTGCGAACGTAGTGTGGCAATCGCAAGAAGAAAAGCGTAGACTTCGCAGCGTGCGATTGCCGCGCTCGTACCTCGCTCGCAATGACAAATAACCGCAATAAAAAAATTCTACTATTAATTAAATATTTTAAACCTCTTTGAGTTATATTTGTCTATACCAATAGATTAAACCTCAAAAACGGCTTTAGAATGAAAAGATTGATTTGCTTCCTATGCGGGGTAGTGGTGTTATTTATTGCATCGTCATGTGTGGATAAAAGGCATGCCAAAAACTACAACCAGCTGATTGATGAAGGTAGCGTAACTTTTATACAACAAGGGCTGGAGGCAAGTCAAGCCGAAATAAATGCATCTAAGCTGGCCGTGGGGCGCTCTGGCAATTCACACCTGATCAGTTTTGCTTCAAAAGTAATAACAGACCATGCAGCTGCTGGTGATGAACTGGAAAAGATCGCAATAAATAACAAGGTCAGGGGTGGCGATTCGGTAAGCATAACCCACCAAAAAGCAATGGCCAATATGGCAACACTAAAGGGTGCTGATTTTGATAAAGCCTACATACAATTAATGGTTGCTGATCATCAAAACGCGGTGAAACTGTATACAGTAGCAACAAACGATAGGATAGAAGACATACAGCGGTTTGCCCGCAAAACATTGCCGGTGTTAAAAATGCACCTGGATTCGGCCAATACTATTTATGTCGGATTAAAATAATTTTAACTGTTGTTGCTTTCGTCGCGTTGAGAAGAGGTATGTTCGGGATTTCGCTAAAAAAACCGCAATATCCAATCAAGGTATTGCAAAAACAATTACATTAGCTAAACCAATATCATCCTAAATGAAACTACTATTTACTACTTTGCTTTGCGGCATCAGTTTTTTTGCGATCAGCCAATCTGCACCAAAACCATACGGACCTTTACCAACAAAGGGCCAGTTGCAATGGCAGGAAACAGAAATGTACGCTATCATCCACTTCGGCCCCGATACTTATACCGATAAAGAATGGGGATTTGGCGATGAAGATCCAACGATAATGAACCCCACCCAATTTAGCGCCACACAAATTGTAGGTGCGGCTAAAGCCGGTGGCTTAAAAGGCATAGTAGTTGTTGCCAAGCACCACGACGGTTTTTGTATGTGGCCCACCAAAACTACCGAGCATAATATCAGCAAAAGCCTGTATAAAAACGGTAAAGGTGATATCGTAAGAGATTACCGCGAGGCCTGCGATAAGTTAGGTATGAAGATGGGCGTATACTGCTCGCCGTGGGACAGGAACAGCCCTCTATATGGCAAACCTGAATATGTTACCGACGTTTATCGCAAACAGCTAAAGGAACTATACAGCAATTACGGCCCGCTATTTATCGTATGGCATGATGGCGCTAACGGCGGCGACGGCTACTATGGCGGCGCTAAAGAAAAACGTACCATAGACCGATCAACCTATTACGGTTGGGACGAAACCTGGGGCATAGCCCGTAAATTGCAGCCTAATGCCGTAATATTTGGCGATGTTGGCCCCGATGTACGCTGGGTAGGTAACGAGCGCGGCATGGCCGGCGAAACCAGCTGGGCCACTTATACACCACATGCACCGGAAGCTGGTAAATTGCCGGGCAATGGTTTTGTGTTGGATAAAGAGGGAGTAGAGGGCCA
>JACMRC010000181.1 GCA_014376655.1 Mucilaginibacter sp.
AAATAATTCTGCAAAGGTACGATTTCTTTTGATAGCGTGAAAGCAAAGCGGACTTATAGTAAATTTGTCATTGCGAGCGAAGCGTGGCAATCGCACGGAGAAAAGTTCGCGATTGCCACGCTTCGCTCGCAATGACAAAAATGATGACCTATGGTTATGTTGTTACCGTAAGCGTATTATTGCTTACAGCCACCGTATACTGCTTTAATGCCGTAGTTGCCGGGCCCTGTACCACCGCGCCGGTTTTGCTGAATATACTGCCGTGTAAAGGGCATATAAACAAACTCTGGCTATTGTTATAATTTATGGCTGTGCCTTCATGGGTACAAGCCACTTGTACCGCTGTAAATGAGCTGGCTGCGTTACCTGCGGCAATGCGTACTATAATTACACCATTACTAACCTTAGTATCACCAATGGCGGTAAGTGATGAGCTTAGATCGGCCGTAATGGATGTGCCTGTTGCCGGTGGATTTACCGTTGTACCACCCGTATTATTATTTGATGGCGTTGCATCGCCGCTTTTGCTGCAGGCTGCCATACAGGTGCCCATGCATACGGCTAATGCGCCTATGCCCAGTTTCGATAAAAATTCTTCGCGTTCCATGTTATTTAATTTGGGGTCTTTCGTTCTAAATTACTTATTATCTTTCTTTACTTTGGGATTAAAATCAAACATTCTTGATATGGTAAAGCCTATCCGGTACTGGCCCTTTGAAAACTGGTGCTGGTTATTGCTCAGCATATTCATTTCGGATATTGAGTTTGAGTTGGTAATGTTTACGGTAAATACGTGGCCGCCGGTTTCTACTTCGTAACCTATGCCTATAGGGTCCTCAAAGCCGTTAGCTTTTGTACGGAAGTTGGAGAAAGGGTGGGCATAATCTAATATTAAACCTGCGTGGTTGCTTAGCTTAATGCGTGCCGATGCCTGTACCGCGAAAAACGATTTCTCATTCCCCGGCAATAACGGGAAAGGCGTATTGTTGCTTACATAAGTAGGTGCAACCTGTAACGACAGATCAGACGAAAACTTGCGCGCTATAATGGCTTGTGCCAAATAAGACATCCTGCTACTAAATGTAGGGAACGTAGCAACCTGGTAAGGCTTTGCGCCTACTTCGCCAACAAGTGTTACCGCAAAAGGCGAGCTATCTGTTGATGTTTGGTGTACTAACGCCCATTTTGCTTCTAATTGGACTAATTGGCCAATGGTGCTGCGGCCCAAATCAAGGTTAAAATTATCGCTTACACCATATTCAAACCCGAAGAAAACATCATTAACACGGTCAATACCAAACGCGGTTTGTCCGCCGCCGTTAGTACCGGCAATATCACCAAAACGGTGTATGATCTGGAAGTTTAGTTCATTCTTCTTTACCATTTCGGTAGTTTGGGCCAATACCAAGCGGGTTGATTTAAATATGGCAACCCGCACCGGTTTGTCATTTGCGCTCATGGCGTTCATTAATGAATCGGCAGACGACTTTTGCTGCGCTTTTGCGCTCCACGTTACTGCTAATAAGGCTAATACTGCGATGTGTTTTTTCATTTGTTGTGTAATAGTTGTGGTTTAACTTTTATTTAACCGCCGTATATGTAGCATTAACGTTCATTTTTATGCTCTCGGCAATGTTATGAAATACCAACCGGGGTATCTCAATATGGTGATCGGCGCACTTCACCATAAATTCGGCCGTCATAGTTATTACTCCATTATTAACCGTGAGGTTGCCTTGTATGGTGCGATTTTGTTTAACATTATGCACATCCAGCTCGCCCACAATAGTAATGGGGTAACTGCCATTCTTGGTAAGGTCGGGCTGTTCTTTTATTTTGCCTTTAAAAGTGGCGCGGGGATATTTATCACTTTCCAGGTAATCGCTGTTAAAGTGTTCTTCCATTAATGATTTAGGGAACTTAAAAGTGGTAATAGGTACGCTAAACACCAAATCGCCGCTTGCGGCATTATAAACCGAGTTGCCGGATGATGTTTTGGCCGCGATATCTTCTATCGGCGCGGTCGAAAATAAACTTACCTGTGCGTTTTTACAGGCATAGAGGGTCTGCCCTGTCGCTTTTACTGATAGTAAAGCGGCAAGTAAAATAATACTTATATGTTTCATGTTTACTTAGGTTTTGTTAACGAATTTATGTTCCAATTTAGCCCTACCGCTACCCCGAAGGTTTGTACTTTAACCCGGCTGTAACCTATATCAGACAGGGGTACTTTTAAGTAAGGTTGCAGGCTTAAGCCTACGTTTGAGTTAATTTTGCGCTCGTAAGTTGCCTGTAGGTTCATGATACTGAATATGTATTTACCTTTGCCAGCTACAGCATAATAAGACGGGCCGTATACCTTTGCGGCATTCCCATAATCATAAGTATAGCTTTCATGCATCATGATGTATGATGATATACCTGTACCCAAAGTTATTTTATTGCTTGATTTATTATAAACCTGGTAGCCAATGTTAATTGGTATGTCCAGTACGCGGCAATCGGCAGTAACATACTCGGGCTGGTTTTTAAATTTATACGTAGTAGTATATTGGCTAAAAGGCAAAGTATATGGCTTAACCGAATAATTTACCCCCGTGCTTATACTCAATTTTTTAACCCCTGCGGTAAACATTAAACCTACATTTGTACCCTTGCTGGCTGATTGAAAAGAACCCACGCCGTTAATTTCTGACGATGCCAGCGCTGTTATAGCAAACAACGGATGGAATGATGAAGTGCCTGTTTTCTTAATCTCCACTTTTGTCGCAGTTAAAGGCCTGGTAGCCGATCCTGGTAAAACATCGTTTGATGCTAAAACCTGGCCGGAGGTAAAATCAACCGGAGTTATACCCGGCATTAAGCTTACTGCTGCCAATATATTATTATATGGCCTAACCGTATCAATATTGGTTTGGGCAATTATATCATTCTTACCAGTATATTTCAAGCCTATAGGTAATGACGATGCATCCTTACCGCGTTTAACTTTATTTTGGTTATTGGCTTTATACGCTTGTGCTACCTTGCTTTGCAGTGTAGTCGTTTGCTCATCCTTTACCGTGTTTGTTGGTTTAGCAATTACGTCATTAACTTTCGCCGGCTGGTTTGTTGCAGCTACCTGCGGCTGTTGCGCCGCTTGTGTAACTGTGGTTGGTTGTTCGCCTGTTTTAGCAGGTTTATTGCCTGCTGTTTGCTGGGTGCCTTGCTGCACGGTTGTTGCCTCCGGTTTAAACATTAACCAACCCAAAAACACTAATACAACTGCAGCGGCCGCGCTTAACAAGGGCAGCCAAAATACTCTTCCTGCAGGTTTCTCTTTGTCAAGCATATTTTCGAAAGCATCCCAGTCACTCTCCCTGAACGCGGTTTCGTCAACCGGGTCCTTAAGGCTGTGCTTAAAGATGTCGTCTATGCCCTTTTCCTTTTTCATTCTCTAATGCCTTTATCGTTATATAACACCGGCGTAACGCTTGCTACATTTATAGCAACTACCGGTGTAAAATTCACTCCGTTTATGTAATTACCGGGTGCATCTGCACCCAGTATCATTTGTTTTAGTTTTTGCCTTGCCTTAAATAAATTAGATTTTGATGTACCTATATTTATGTTCAGCATATCGGCAATTTCTTCGTGCGAATAACCGTCTATCGCAAATAAGTTAAATACGGTGCGGTAACCCTGCGGCAACCTTTGCACCATAGCCAGCAAATCATTATAGTTAAGATTGTTATCAGTTGCTACACTGGCATCATACACATGCTCGGCCTGGTCAAGGTCCTCGGCATAAGCCATTTTAAGGTTAGCGCGATAGTAATCAATAGATACATTGGTCATTATACGGCCCAGCCAAGCTTTAAACGGCCGGGTAGCATCATACGATTCTATCTTTGTTAAAACCTTAAAAAAACCCTGGTTCATTACCTCCGCAGCATCATCCCTATCGCCCGCATAGCGCAAACATATAGCCATAGAAAAACCGTAGAATGCCTTGTACAGCAATTTCTGGCTTTTCCTGTCTTGTTTCATACAGCCCCTTATCAGTTGATGTAACTCTTCCTCGCCCATACGGGTTATTAAATAGTTGCTAATGTGATTACGCTCTTAACTACACCCATCACGTAAGTTTATACGTAAAGGTTGCCCGCAGCCTTAAAATTAATCGAAATTAATTGAAAATCAGCCTAAAATAAAACCAATTAATGTTTAAACACGGGCTACCCTAAATTTCCATTTGTAATTTTTACGGCGATGGGCAACCTTTTGTTTGTTGTACTCGTGTTAAGAGTAGTGCCTGTTTAAATACATAATTATCTTTAACATGATACCTGTATCTGTAGTTATTATTACCAAAAACGAGGAGGAAGTTATAGCCGAGTGCATAGCCGCCGCAAAACTGATTACCGATGATATTATTATAATAGATAATTATAGTACCGACCAAACTTATAACATAGCCCTTGCCGAAGGCTGCCGGGCTTATCAAAAAAACTGGGACGGCTACGGCACCAACAAAAACAAAGGTATTGAGCTGGCCAAATATGATTGGGTATTAAGTATTGATGCCGATGAGATTGCCGACCTGGAGCTGGCAATGTCATTACATAATCTAAAGCTTACAGACCCAACTATGGTGTATGATATTAAGTTTAAATCGTATTTCGGTATAAAACTGATTCGTTACGGCAGTTGGGGCCGCGATCATCATATCCGTTTGTTTAACCGCACAAGGGTGCGCTGGTCGCAATCAAGCGTGCACGAAACCCTAATATTGCCCGATGATACAAAAATGCAGCGCCTGGATGGCGCCATGCACCATTACTCGGTAAAAGACAGTGCCGAGTGCTACGCCAAAGCGCTTTACTACGCACGCCTTAGTGCCGAAAAATATTTGAACAGCGGCAAAAAAGCAAACGTAGTTAACCTGTACCTATCGCCTTTATTTAGCTTTATTAAAAGCTATATTTTATTTGGCGGATTTATAGATGGTAAAGAAGGGCTGGACATTGCACGCATAACTTATAAAAACAAGTGGCTTAAATACCATTACCTGCTGCGTTTTGAAAACAATCAGAAGAAAAAACAATACCTAAAACCTAACTTAGCGGTTGAATATTAATTATTTAACCCCGCGGTGAAACAAGGCCATCTTAAAAACCTTTCGGCAAATGCCTTGCAGTTGGTTGCAAACCAGCTTTTTGGTTTGGTTATATTTTACATCCTGTCTACCACATTAAGTAAGGTTAATTTTGGCCTGCTTAACCTGGCACTTGCTATTTTACTGGCTGCGTTTAATATTCTTTCCTGCGGGATGGACCAGCTAATTGTTAAAAAAATAGCTGCCGATGAGGATAAAGAATCTGCCCTATCACTTTACATCACCCATACTTTAATAAGCGGTTTGCTGTTTTACGGGTTACTGTTAATCGGATACCTATTGTTTCCGCACTTGCCGTCGGTTTATAGTTTGTTACTATTGGTTGGCATTGGTAAGCTTATGATCTATTTATCAACCCCCTACAAACAAGCCGCCAACGGGTTAGAAAAATTTAAGCTACTGGCCTGGCTATCGGTAATATCAAATTTTGTGCGATGTGCGTGTTTGGTGGTCGCCCTGTTACTGCACAGTATTGATATATTCACTATTGTTGCCGTTTTTATTATTGGCGACACCTTAGAATTTATGGCCGGCGTTACCCTATTTAAAATAAAGGCTCAAATGCCGGTACGCTTAAAATGGGATAAACCGAAATATCTGAATCTTATCCGCGAAGCGTTGCCGCAAATGGGGGTGGTATTAATTACCTCATCATTGGCGCGGTTCGATTGGATCTTTATTGGCTTTATGCTATCGGCCATTAAACTGGCCGAGTATAGTTTTGCTTATAAACTGTTTGAGATAGCCACGTTGCCTTTATTGGCCATAGCACCGTTACTTATCCCCCGGTTTACCAAAATGTTTAAACAGGGCAATATTAATATAGCAGGGTTAAAGTTTTTGATAAGGATAGAAATGATAGTAGCGGCGTTTACGGTTTTACTGTTAAACATTTACTGGTCGCCAATTATTGATTGGGTTACGCAAGGCAAATATGGTGCGGTTAATATTAATACCATTTTTATCTTATCACTTTGCTTGCCCCTACTGTATATGGAGAATTTTTTATGGACCATCTTCTTCGCCCAGGGCAGATTAAAGATGATACTGCACGCCTTTATGGTTACGCTGGCAGTAAATGTAATAGGCGATATTGTACTAATCCCCATCTATAAAAACGAAGGTGCGGCAATTGCCTTCTTGTTGGCTTGTATAGCGCAGATAGTTTTTTACCTAAGCAAAAACGCAATAGCCGAACTAAAGAACGTGTGGCAACCTTTACTTATTTGTACCGCCTGCGCGTTGGGTAGCGGGTTTGGCGCGAATGACTTTTTGGCTGATAGCTTGATAGTTGTGCCTGCGGCGATAGTACTTTATGTGGGATTGTTGTTTGTTACGGGGCAGATAAAGGTGACTGATAAACAAGCGCTAAAAGCGATAGTTGAGTAACTAAACATAGGGTGTCATGCATTACGCATTACACAGGCAACCAATCCTAATTTCCACCCGTAATCCCTCTACCGGGATTAGCCTGGTTATTTTGCCCCTATAATTAACTGATGACCCAAACACCAATCGCTTTTAACTTTAAAAAACTAAAGAGCAGTACAGACTGGAAACTACTTTTGTTTTTGGTGCTTTTTTTGGATGTTAAGCTGGCAGTAAAGGTTGTAGCCATTTGCTTAATCTACCTGTTAAACCTCGACTTTAAATTTGGGTTTAAGCTTAAAGGCTCAAGGCTGCCGCTTTTTTATCCTTTGATAATTGTGCTGGCAATAGTTAGCTACTTACTTAATGGGCGGTACACCAATTTAAACTACAACCTGGTTTTTATAACCGGGATTGGTTTTTGGCTGGTAAGCGTTCTGGCCATACACCAAATTAAGCTGGCTGTTGAAAGAAACACGGTAGCGGTAATTAACCAAACAATTATTATCCTTTTTATTATCAATGCCGCTGTATCGCTGTTGAATATTGGCGTAATCATAATACATACCCATGCGCTTAACCCCTTTACTTACCAGGGCGAGTACCAAAAATATTTCATCAGTACCGGCGATTTTATAAAGGGGTTAACTTTCGATTCGTCTATCACAAATTCGGTGTTAAATGCGTTTGGCGTGGTTTATTTTTTAACCCGCAAAAACTTCCTGATGACGTTAGTTTGTATGGCCATCCTATTACTTACAGCCAGCAACTTCATCAATATTTTTATACTAATGATATTTGCGGTATTGTTTGTTTTTAAAAGCAACCGCGACCAAAAAAGCATCATCATAGTTTGCCTTGGATTCTTGGTCGTGTTTATGGCCAAAATATCTCCGCAGAATAATGATTACGCCCTAAATACCATCAAAACCGCGATCTATAAAAAGCCGATAATAACACCTTGGGTGTTTGATAAATCTGTTCGCATCACGCTACGAGCAGACAGTACCTTAACCCCAGAAGAGAAAAAAGAAAAAATAGCCACCCTATATATCGACAGCTTATATATCGCTCACAGCCCAAAAGTTGCACATAACACATTGCCCGCAGCTGTGGTAACCACGCAAACCGGCAAAATAATTTTACCCAAGATCAATCTCAACCTGCCTGGCTACCAATGGTTACGATCAACACCAATAGAGCAAATTCAATTGCATGATTTTGTAACTGCGCATGAGCAAGATCTGCCTATTTCAAGAACTCATAGATGGAGCCCTACGCCCGGGAAAATCACCGGCATGAAGCAAACGTTCAACTTTTTCAGGCAGCACCCGGCTAAAATATTTTTTGGTGAGGGTATAGGTAGTTTCTCGTCAAAACTGGCATTTAAAGCTACAAGTTTAAATTTTTCAGGTAGCTACCCTAAAAAATATAGTTACATTAATCCGGAGTTTTTAAGCAATCATTTAGATGTTTACCTGGCATTTTTTAGCAGAGCGGCGGGTACTCACTCGTTAACCAATAGCCCATTCTCTGTGTACGACCAATTACTGTCTGAATATGGTTTGCTGGGTTTATTGGCCCTGCTTGTATTTTACATCTGGTTTTTTGCAAGGCATTATAAAAAACTCACCTATGGCATACCGCTACTCATCTTATTGCTGTCGATATTTTTTATTGATTATTGGTTCGAGCAGCTATCGGTAGTAATACTATTTGAGTTAATGCTATTTTTAGACATCAAAGAAAGTCAATTACCGTTAACCCCTAAAACTGTAATGGAATGAATGCCACACCAAGCATAACCGTTTTAATGCCTGCCTACAATGCTGCAAAATATATTGCCGAAGCAATTACGTCTGTACTACAGCAAACGTATATTGATTTTGAGCTGCTTATTGTAAACGATGGCTCGACAGACGAAACCGAGGCTATAATCAAGAGCTTTAATGATGATCGGATAGTATTGATTAATCAAATCAATAAAGGCGTTGCCGCTGCTTTAAACACCGGCCTTGCACATGCCCGCGCACCCTACATAGCCCGGTTTGATGCGGATGATATTTGCTATCCCTATCGCTTAGAAAAACAGATCCGTTTTTTACAGGACAACCCCGAGTATATTCTGGTAGGCAGCGAGGCTAAATATATTTTAGAGAACGGCGAGTTTTTGTTCGATTTTCATTGCATCGCCTACTCGCACCAGCAGGTAATTGATAAGCTATATTTCTATTGCCCTTTTGTACACCCTGCTGTTATGTATAAAAAGCAAACGGTGATTGATGCGGGTGGCTACCCTACCCATGCACATAATTTCGAGGATTATTTATTATGGGTAAACCTGGCTGGCTCGGGCAGGCTTTGCAATTTGACAGAACCGCTGATAAAGTACCGCCTCAATTCATCATCAGTAACTATTGACGAAAAATGGCGGGGCCGTAGATTTAGGGAGTTAAAGCGCGAGATCGTACTCCGCGGTTCTATAACAGCAGTGGAAGGAAATGAACTGTTAGCCATAATTAAGGACCAGGACGTACGCAAAATAAAAGAAGGAGCCTATAATGCGCTATGCGGTAAAAAATATTTGACAGATAACCACCAACCCGAAAAGGCCCGCGACTATTTTAACCGGGCCATAAAGATCTATCCGTTACGGTTAGAGAATTACCTGCTTTACGCACTAAGCTATTTCCCCGAAGGGTTTATAGGCTGGTTACACAAACTTAGCCCTAACCGCTTGTAGTATGAGGATAGCAATAATAGCACGATCTACTTTATATACCGTCCCCGGCGGGGATACGGTGCAGGCCGTGCAAACCGCTTTGCATTTAAAGGATCTGGGCGTTATTGCCGATGTAAAACTATCAAACGAGGTGATTGATTATAGCCAATATGATCTGCTCCATTTCTTTAATATTATTCGCCCTGCCGATATTTTATATCATAGCAAAAAGGCCGGCAAGCCTTATGTGGTATCAACTATTTTGGTTGATTATAGTGAGTATGATAAACATCACCGCAAAGGCATAGGCGCTTTGTTTAGCTACCTGCCATCAAATAGTATTGAATATTTAAAAACTATGGCCCGCTGGTTGCTGGGGCGCGATCACCTGGCCAGTCGCAGTTATATCTGGAAAGGTCAGCGAAAAAGCATTATGGAAATATTGCGTAATGCGGCTATGCTATTGCCCAATTCCGAATCGGAATACCAACGCTTGATGAAGGCATATCCGCAGCCGGTAAAATATCGAATGGTGCCGAATGGTATAGACCCAACTTTATTTAACTACAATAACTCGATCATAAAAGACAATAACCTTGTTTTATGCGTAGCACGAATAGAGGGGATAAAAAACCAACTTAAC
>JACMRC010000182.1 GCA_014376655.1 Mucilaginibacter sp.
ATACGAGCGTGATCTGTGTTTGTCTATAGATGCTGACGCAAGGAATATACCTACGGTGAGTTATAATCATTACATAGAAAATTTAAAAAATTCGGTTTTAACGATCACTTTTTTAGAACCGGCAAACTCCTTACATGAGCTCTCATTTATCAGCGCCACTTTAATGGGGCAGCTACTGGGCTTTTATCATTCTATTTACCTGGGTTTAAAGCCCGACAACCCTTCTAAGTCAGGGTCAATTAGCCGCGTTGTTCAGGGCGTTACCATATATCCGGTTCAAAAAGTTTTAAATAACACCCTAAGTTTCTAACCGGTGGCAGTTAGTTTTATATAAACTAAAAAATGAATTTTTATGCAGAAAGATGTGTTGGTGATAGGTGAATTAAACGTAGATATTTTACTAAATAAAATAAAAAGTTTCCCTGTAATTGGACAAGAGATCTTAGCCGATGAAATGACTTTTACATTGGGTAGTTCCTCAGCTATTTTTGCTGCTAACCTGGCTTCTTTAGGGGTGGCTACTTCATTTTGCGGGATGGTGGGTAAGGATGTTTTTGGAAAATACATAATCACGGAACTCAACAATAAGAACGTGGGTACACAGTTAATTATTGAAAATTCAAAATACCAAACCGGCGTTACCATCATTCTTAATTATGAACAGGAACGTGCCAATGTTACCCACTGCGGTGCTATGGAATATTTTCAAATAAAAGATATAGATACTGATCAGTTTGCTCAATACAGGCATCTGCATTTATCCTCTTATTTTTTGCAAAAAGGCCTGCAAAAAGACATCGTGTACTTGTTTAAAACAGCCCGTGAACAAGGCCTCACAACTTCCCTTGATATTCAATGGGACCCTGCCAATGAATGGAAATTTCCTTTTAAAGAATGCCTTCCATACGTTGATTTTTTTATGCCAAATGAAGACGAGTTACTGGCTTTGACTGGTACGGTGAAACTGGCGGCTGCATTGAACGCACTGAATTCCTTTAGCCATACTATAGTAGTTAAACGGGGCGTAAACGGAGCGGTGGCTTATAACAAAGGAGTTTATACAAAAGCGGCTCCTTACCTGCATGCGCAATTTGTAGATGCCATCGGTGCAGGCGATAGTTTCAACGCCGGCTTCATCAGGAGTTATTTGCAGGGCCAATCTTTACATGACTGTCTCATGTTTGGAAATCTTACAGGCGCAATAAATACTACAGCGGCGGGAGGCACCGGCGCTTTCTCTGATCGCTCATCTTTCGCAGCCACTGCGAAAACAATCTTCAACATAGAAATTTAAGCATTATGATTTTAAAGCAAAAAATGCGGTTGCTTACCGAACAAAAGAAAGGCTTGCTTGCCACCAACTTTTATAACCTCGAAACCTTAAAAGGTGTATTAAAAGCAGCAAGCGAATTAAACCAGCCATTGATATTACAACTAACCAATAGTTCCATAACTTATATGGGATTGAATACCGCAGTTAGCATGGCAAGAACGGGGTTGAAAGAATACGGAGTAGAAGGCTGGCTGCACCTGGATCATGG
>JACMRC010000017.1 GCA_014376655.1 Mucilaginibacter sp.
GCACGAGATAAACCGGGACTTTTCCGAGTCGCATGGTGTGGCATTAACCGATATTAATAATGATGGCTATCCCGATCTTATAACAGGCAAGCGCTGGTATGCACATAATGATACAGATACCGATCCGGGTTCGCACGAAGCATCGGTAATTTATTGGTTCGAGTTTAAGCCGGGCATAGCGCCTTACTTTACACCGCACCAAATAGATAATGATTCTGGTGTAGGTTTGCACGTAGTTGTACAGGATATGAATAAGGATAAACGGAAAGATATTGTGATTTCTAACAAAAAAGGTGTATTTTATTTCGAAAATATACATTAAGGAGTATCAAATAGTAGCACCGAATAGAGCTTGTATAATTAATAGCATAATTAAGAAACAAAACTTTAGTAGAAATTACATTAACCCACAACCATAACGATCTACTTTATCATTTCCGTACCTAGAATTGGAAGTGGATAATAAAACTGCAAATATTAACCACTTAAATAGTGATTATCATAAATAAAATTTGGCATGGTTAGTTTGTGCTCGATATTGATAGCAATTGTATGAGCTGTCGCCTAAAACACAATTTTGTCAGAGTTTTTAAAGCCATTTTGTCAGCAAGCGTGGATTTTGCCATGTATATGACAAAATGTCGTTTAATTTTGTTCGTTTTATTAAGCAGGTGCTAATGTGGTTTTTGTCGACGTAATTTTTGATGAAAAGCTGAAAATGACCATTTTTTTTCGGTCTAAAATGCATTTCGACCGGATATTTATCCTTTTAGTCCATAAAAAATCATGATTTTTCAATTTGTCATCATTTTTTTTGCCTGTTTCTGATTTTTTGCGAAAAATTATTTTTTTATTTTTTTTAAGACGGCTTTTTTTCCTGATCGATTTTAAATCACAAATAATTAAGAACTTAAATCAAACAATTAAAAGTGATTTTTTTAAATAGATAATTTCAAAAAACAGCTTTTTGGTCGATAAAAGGCTTCAAAATTTTATGGCATATTTTGTGACAGAGGCAATGCATATAGAATGCAATTTGTTCTTGTCTCCTCACCCATAAGGGTATCGGAAAGAAATAATTGTTTTCTGAAGAGACATTAATTATTTAATCACATTAAAACCAAAACATCATGTTAGTAGTATTAGAAGTTGTTGCATTATTAGCCGCTATTATTGTTCCTTTAGCTTACGGTGCTAAAAGAGCAGAGTCAAGAAGGTCTTCAAACTAATAAGTAAACACTTAATAGTATAAAAAAAGGGATAGCGGGCGCTATCCCTTTTTTTGTTTTACAGCGAAGCCTATATTATCCTTGCAAAACTTTATAATTAATTACTTTTAACTGCATGGAAAAATCAAAAGGCCTTATCTTTTATATTTTTTACGCAATACTTGTTTTAACCTAGGGCAGCTCTTTCATCCTGATGAAGATAGGGATGGAGTATTATACACCTGCCCAGGTTGCCACTATAAGGCAGGTATCGGCATTGATAGCGCTGGCAGGTTTCGCGGTGTTTAATATTCGGCACATTCCCTTAAATAAATTGGGGTATGTTTTATTGACAGCAGCATTGGGCATGTTTATACCCGCATACCTTTTTTGCTATGCAGAGGCAGGCATGAGCAGCGCCATAGCCGGCATATTAAATGCTTTAACTCCCGTATTTACATTGGTATTAGGCGCGCTGTTTTTTAAACAACAAATATTGCGCATGCAATTGGTTGGCTTGGCTATAGGTATAATTGGCATAGCCCTGTTAGTGCTGGTAAATGCAAAGGGCCAGTTAGATTTAAACCATTTTGGCTTTTTTGTGATATTGGCTACCATTTGCTACGGCCTTAATATAAACATTGTTAAAACGTATTTGTCAGATCTTAACCCGCTGCATGTTACTACGGTTGCGGTTATGTTTGCCGGCTTGGTTTCTTTGTTATATCCGCTGGTTACAGGCGGTTTCCATATCTGGCCGCTTACGCCGCAGAATAAGATTCCGCTTATTGCTTCCATAACATTAGGGGTGTTTGGTACTGCAATGGCGCAATTGCTTTTTTACCAGGTTATTAAACGCTCGTCGCCGGTGTTTACAAGTTCAATTGTGTTTGCTTTGCCAGTTGTAGCTGTGTTTTGGGGCGTGCTTGATGGCGAAACTATAATGGCCTGGCACTATGTAGGCATGGCTTTCATTGCAGGTGCTATAGTTGTTATTAAGCGGGCAAAGTAGGTATGCTGTATGGTGATAAACTATGTAGAACAGTAACAATTACACTACAAAAACTATAGGAAATGATCTATTTTAAATTTAGAATCAATCCTGATAAGCAATCAAGCATGATTTTATAGCTTAAAAAAGAGGTTTCAGGCAGTTTTTAATAGTGAAGTCGCTGCGATTTAAGTATTGAAATGGCATATCGCATAACATGTAATTTCCCACCTATTGATTTTGAACCCATATTAATTAACTTTGTTGCGTAGCTGTTATTAGTAAGATAAAAAACAAAGCAATACAACGCCTGTTAAACCTCTGGCCAAATAATGAGTCTCACCCCAAGTAAATCAATTAAATAACTAATACCAACATGAAGAGGATTACTATCTTAACTGCCTTTATTATTGCAATGTTTGCTGTAAATACATTTGCGCAAACTGTTGTTAAAAAAACTACCAGTAAAACTACTGTAGTTAAAAAAACCACATCATCATCAACTAAAGTAAGCGCTGTGGCCCTTGAACAAGGAAAACAATTGTTATCAAAAAACGATTGCTTAAGCTGCCATAAAATGGATGTGAAAATTGTAGGCCCTGCATATAAGGACGTAGCCAAAAAATATCCTGCGACAGCAGCAAATTACGAGTTGTTAACGCAAAAAGTAATTGCAGGCGGTAGTGGTAACTGGGGCGATGTTCCAATGTCTGCCCACCCATCTGTGCCACCTGCTGATGTTAAAAAAATGGTACAGTACATCTTATCTATTAAGTAATATAAGCATAGTATTAAGGCATTTTAACAATGCCTGTAATTTTTGAATTACAAACAATACCAGCCGGTATAGTAATCATTATATTTAGTGATTATTATACCGGTTTTTATTTTATAACCAATACAAACCTAAATCTGGGTAATTTATATTTAAATAGCTGCTAACGCGCTTGCCTGTAATGGGTTTAATGTGTTACAGACTTTGCTGTGTTAAAGTGTTTAAACCTTAATTATGAAGAAAGACTACAAATGGCTTTTAGGCGTGGTATGCGCATCGGCAGTGTTATTTTACACTTGCAAATCGGTACAAAAGTATGTTGCGCAATACCCGGTGCAGCGCGACGAGTCGGGTAGGATATTGGTTGATATGCATCCCGATCCAACCCCAAAATCGCCCGAGGAAGAGATGAAGCACATCTATACGCCACCGGGTTATCACCTGCAATTAGTAGCTTCCGAACCTAT
Source organism: Mucilaginibacter sp. (assembly GCA_014376655.1). Lineage (GTDB taxonomy): Bacteria > Bacteroidota > Bacteroidia > Sphingobacteriales > Sphingobacteriaceae > Mucilaginibacter. The sequence continues at coordinate 3,442 of JACMRC010000017.1, forward strand.
GGTTAGCCAACCTGTAGCTATTGCCTGGGATGGCGATGCCCGCATGTACGTTGCCGAATTAAATACCTATATGCTTGATGTTAGCGGCAGCCACGAGCATGATGCTACTTGTAAAATAAAATTGTTAGAAGATACCAATGGCGACGGTATCATGGATAAAATGACCGTGTTTGCCGATAATCTGGTGCTGCCGCGCACTATACAGCCGCTTGATCATGGCCGCCTTTTGGTGAGCTTAACCTGGACAAACAGTGTTTTTATGTTCCAGGATACCGATGGCGATGGCGTTGCTGATAAAAAGACCTTTGCCTATGAAAACAATGGCACCAACACAAACAATCTTGAGCATCAAAAAAGCGGCCTGATCTGGAACTTGGATAACAGGATGTACTTAACTTATGATCCGGTTAGGTATACCGTAAAAGGCGAAACAGTTGTTCCTGACACATTGGTTGAAGGCACCGCCGGCCAGTGGGGTTTAGCTAATGATGATTACGGACGTTTGTTCTTCTCATCTGCAGGTGGTGAGGACCCCGCATATCTTTACCAACAAAATATACATTACGGGCAGTTTGATTTCAGGGATCGCTATGATCCTGAATTTATCCCGGTTTGGCCAATAGTAACTACACCTGACGTACAGGGTGGATTTAACCGACTGCGTTTAAAGGATAGCACGCTTAACCACTTTACAGCAAGTAATGGTCAATCAATATTCAGGGGCGATAAATTACCTGGTGATATGAAAGGTGATTTATTTATTTGCGAGCCTGTAGGCCGGTTGATCCGCCGTGCTAAAGTAACTAACACTAATGGTAAGGTTACACTTAAGAATGCTTACGACAAGTCGGAGTTTTTAGCATCTACCGATTTGAACTTCCGCCCGGTGAATACTATTACAGGCCCGGATGGTTGCATGTACATTGTTGATATGTACCACGGTATAATACAGGAAAGCGAGTGGACAAAAGCGGACAGCTACCTTCGCCCAAAAATACAGCAAAAAGGATTAGAGAAAAATATTGGCCGTGGCCGTATCTTCCGTTTGGTACATGATGATTATAAACCATCAAAAGTAAAACCACACATGCTGGAAGAAACCAGTGCCCAATTGGTTGATCACCTAAATAGCGCCAACGGTTGGTGGCGAGACAATGCCCAAAAACTATTGGTATTGCGGGGCGATAAGTCTGTTGTGCCGGCTTTAAAGACGCTTGCAGTGAGTGGCGGTCAGTTAGCGCGGATCCACGCGTTATGGACCTTAAATGGTTTGGACGCTTTGGATGCAGAAACCTTCGCAACCGCATTAAAAGATAAGGATGCCGAAGTGCGTAAAACCACTGTTTGGATAGGCGAAGACTTAATGAAAAAAGACAACCAAGCTATAGACTTGCTGGCTAAAATGAGCAACGACCCAAGTGCCGATGTTCGTTTCCAACTATTGCTGACCATGCGTTTTGTTAATTCTGCAAAGTCAAAGGATATTATTGCAGGCTTGATCAAAAACTATCCAAATGATCCGTCGCTTGCGGCTTCACAAAACACTTATGAAAACAAGATTCGTGCAAGGGCAGAGCAGTTGGCAAGACAAAAGCTTCTTAACGCGCAAAGCGGTAAATTGGTAGCAGCAGGTGCGTTAATATATAAACAACTATGCTTTACCTGTCATGGTACAGATGCTAAGGGCATTATATCAAACGGAACAGGAATGATAGCACCTCCATTAGCCGGTAACGCTGATGTTAATACTGTAGCTCCTGATAAGCTGATACGTATTTTGCTTTACGGCTTAAGTGGGCCTATCAGGGGCACTAATTATAGTGATGCTATGCCAGCCTTAGGCGGAAACGATAATGCTTATATAGCCTCTGTAATAAGCTACATCCGCAGCGACTTTGGTAACAAGGGCCGCGCGGTATTGCCGGAAGATGTGCAGAAAATAAGGGATGCCACAACAGGCAGAACAAAAGGTTATAACATGGCCGAATTAGATGCAACAAGGCCTATATTAGGTTACAGGTAATATATCTTAACTTTATTGAAAAGGGATTAACCAAACAGGTTGATCCCTTTTTTATGACGATTAAATTAAACACAATTAGCGTTACCGCTTGTTGCTGTTTTAATGAATAAGGAAGAACTAATACAAACAGCCACCGCATTAATGGCCGGCGATAAAGGCCTGCTGGCAATGGACGAAAGCCTGCCAACCAGCAATAAACGTTTTGCCGAAGCCGGGATCCCCCAAACAGAAGAATATCGCCGTAAATACCGGCAGCTAATTGTTACTACGCCCGGTTTAAACGAGAGCATCAGCGGAGCGATATTGTTTGATGAAACCATTTATCAATCAACCGATGACGGTACATTATTCATTGATGTACTGTACAAAGCAGGAATTATTCCCGGTATTAAGGTAGATGAGGGCACGGTTGATATGCCCGGATCGCCAAAAGAAAAGATAACCAACGGGCTGGAAGGATTGGACATTCGCCTTAATAACTATTACGGCTTAGGTGCCCGTTTTGCCAAATGGCGGGCGGTGATAACTATTGGCGATGGCTTGCCTACCACAGCCAATATAAAGGCCAATGCCGAAGCTTTAGCTAAATACGCCAGGTTATGCCAGGAGGATGATATCGTCCCTATTGTTGAGCCCGAAGTTTTAATGGACGGCGATCATACCATCGACCGCTGTTATGCCGTGACCGAGGCTGCTATAAAAGAGCTATTTATACAGTTGGATGCGCAGGGCGTATTCCTACCGGGACTGATATTGAAACCCAATATGGTGATAGCCGGAAGAGACAGCAAGACTAAGAACAGTACAGATGAGGTTGCCAAAGCTACCGTTGAATGTTTGTTGGCATCTGTTCCACCTGAGGTGGGTGGTGTAGCTTTCTTATCAGGGGGCCAATCGCCGCAGGAAGCTACGAGGCATTTGCATGAGATGCATGTGTTGTTTGGCGATAAGTTACCATGGCCGCTTACCTTCTCGTTTGCTCGGGCCATTCAACAACCTGCATTGGACCTTTGGAAAGGGAAAGACGAAAATGTAGTAGCAGCACAAGAAATACTTGCTTTCAGGGCCAGTATGGATAGCGCAGCACGTGCGGGCCGTTACAGCGTAGATATAGATATATGAAAAAGCTAATTGTATTTGACCTGGATGGTACGCTTGCCGAAAGCAAGGCAGCTATCGATGAGGAAATGATAAAGATCCTGAACGCGTTGATAGATGTATGCAAAGTAGCTATCATATCGGGTGGCGATTGGCCGCAGTTTGAGAAGCAGGTATTATCACATTTAACTAATAAGAAGTCGTTCAAGAACCTGGCTATACTGCCAACCTGCGGAACTAAGTTTTACCAGTATAAGTCGGGGTGGAAGGAGTTATATTCCGAAGACTTTACATCAGAAGAAAAGAAGAAGATAGTAAGTTCATTAACCACTGCGGTAGAAGAACAAGGCTTTAAACCGGAGAAGACCTGGGGCGAGCAAATAGAAGATAGAGGTAGCCAGATCACCTATTCGGCGTTAGGGCAGGCGGCACCGCTTGATGCTAAGAAAGAATGGGACCCCGGCTTTGCCAAACGCAAGAAAATACAAGCAGCTTTAGCTAAGACTATACCTGAGTTTTCTGTGCATTTGGGTGGCACTACGTCGGTTGACATCACTAAGCCTGGCATTGACAAAGCCTACGGCATTAAGAAGCTTAAGGATATACTAAATATCAAAAAGAGCGAAATGATCTTTATTGGCGATGCCATATTTCCGGGTGGGAATGATTACCCGGCTAAAGAGGCCGGTGTGGTATCTATCTGTATAAAAAATCCTAACGAAACCAAACGCGTTATTGAAGGCATTATAGCCTGCCTTGACAAGAAAGGTAAGTACGATGACGGACTATAACCCATACCAAAACTTTAAAACAATCGGGTGCTAAAATCATTGTATTAACAAACACACTTAAATGAACATGAAACTATTTGGAATTGCGATGATCATCCTGGGCCTTATTATGGTTATCTGGACCGGGTTTACTTATACAAAAAAAGAAAAGGTTATTGATGCCGGGCCTATCCAGATTTCGGCAGATAGGGAAAAGACAATTAACTGGCCGCCTTATGTAGGTGGTGTATTATTAATAGGCGGTATTGTTATTGTGGTTACGTCGAAGAAGAATAGCTAACGCCGTTATCTCAAACTAACTATGATAACCGTAAAAAAGGAAGGGGTTGTTTTAAGCACTTCGAACCTTGATTTTGAGAATGAAGGCGTGTTAAACCCTGCCGTAATAAGGGAAGGTGAGAATGTTCATCTTTTTTATCGTGCGGTGCGTAAGGGTAATTTCTCTACTATTGGTTATTGTAAACTTGATGGGCCGCTAACCATAGCAGAAAGATCACCCACCCCTTTTTTATCCCCGGAGTTTGAGTATGAAAAGCATGGGATGGAGGACCCCCGCATAGTTAAGATAGCGGATACCTACTATCTTTCTTATATCGCTTTTAATGGGAATGACGCATTAGGAGCTGTTGCTACTTCGACAGATCTGCAACATTTTGAAAAGCAGGGTATCATCGTACCTCATCTAAAATGTGGTGAATTTGACGACTTAGCCAAAAGTAACGCTGATATAATTGAGCGTTATCGTAAAGAGTACTTTGCACCCGATATGATTATTATGGATAAGGATGTAATGTTCTTTCCACGCCGGATAAACGGTAAACTTTCTTTCCTGCATCGTATAAAACCCGATATCCAGTTGGTAATGGTTGATAGACTTGATGAACTGACCGACGATTTTTGGGAGAACTACGTTTCTAATATCAAAGAAAATATACTGCTCACACCAAAGTACCTCCACGAGATAAGTTATGTGGGCGGCGGCTGCCCACCTGTTGAAACCGAGCACGGCTGGTTAATTATTTACCATGGCGTGCAGCATTTTGATACCGGGTATGAATATTCGGCATGTGCCGCTTTGTTTGATCTCGACGACCCGCGCAAAGAGATAGCAAGATTACCATACCCACTATTTAAACCCGACCAAGAGTACGAACTTGCCGGTGATGTAGATAATGTTTGTTTCCCCACAGGTACCGTAATGTTTAATGACACATTGTATATCTATTACGGTGCCGGTGACGAGGTCATAGCTTGCGCCTCGGTAAACTTACCTGGTTTGGTTGATGAATTATTGTCGTATACGGCCCCGCAATCGATAGCATAGTTTCCGCATTTTAGGGTTGCTAAAGCAGGTTATAAAAAGTATAATTGTTGTCTGCAAACTATAACCACGCAATGAAGAATTTTCTTGATGACGATTTTCTATTAGAAAGTAAAACCGCCCAAAAACTATATCATGACTATGCCAAATCAATGCCTATTATTGATTACCATTGTCATTTACCGCCCGACGAAATTGCGGCCGATAAACAGTTTGCAAACATAACCCGGATCTGGCTTAATGGCGACCATTATAAATGGCGCGCTATGCGTGCAAAC
>JACMRC010000183.1 GCA_014376655.1 Mucilaginibacter sp.
CTGGAAACTAACTATTTCCTAAAAAAAGACGGTATATACTACGACGTAAATAGCCGCGGCAAATTTTACGATGTGCTGAAGGATAAGGAAAAGGAGTTGAAAAAATACCTGAAAGATAATAACATAAATTATGGCGATAACCCCGCAAGCGCCATGACCGCATTAGCTAACTATTACGATACTTTAACAAACTAACATGAAGCATTTTTACCTGGTAGTTTTTTATTGTTTGTTTTTTTGTGGCGTGGCCTTTAGCCAAACCGCGGGTAAACTTATCGACGTTAATTTTCAGCAAGCAGGTGTTGAGCAGGTAGTAACCAGCCTTGAAGCCAAAACAGGTTACAGGTTTTATTATGATCCGGCATTGTTTGATAGCCTGAGGGTAACTATACAGGTAAGCCAACAGCCATTAACAAGTGTTTTAGACCTGGTGTTTAAAAATACCGATTTTCATTATGCTATAACAACACAACACGAGGTTTTACTAAGTAAAGGGCGCGAGGTGCAAACAGACCTTGCCGCGCAGCTTTTTGGCTCAAAACCCAAACCACGCAAAACAACCGTGCCCATAAAATCATTTGCTGTGGATGAAAAGGAAAAGACAATAGTTGAAGCAACCATTGAAAACAAGATCTATGACATAGGCTTCCGGACAAATACCGGGGGCAGCGCCACCATTGCCGGCTATGTTAAAGATATTAAAACCGGCGCGCCCATAACCGGCGCAATCCTATACGTACCCGATATTAAAACCGGCGCTAATACAGACGAGTTTGGTTTTTATTCGCTTACGATGCTTAAGGGGAAACACGTCATTACTATCCGGTCGGTTGGTGCAAAAGATACACGCAGACAGATAAATTTATACAGCGATGGCAAACTAAGTATCGACCTGCAGGAGCAAATACAAACGCTCAAAGAAGTTACCATATCGGCAGATAAAATAGCAAATGTTAAAAGCACCCAATTAGGTATTGCCCGCCTTGATATAAAAAGCATTAAAGAAATACCCGCTGTTTTTGGCGAAGCCGATGTGTTACGGGCGCTATTGGTGATTCCCGGTGTACAATCTGTAGGCGAAGCAACTACGGGGTTTAACGTGCGCGGCGGTGCTGCCGATCAGAACCTGGTATTATTGGATGGGTTAACTATTTATAACCCCGCTCATTTTTTCGGGTTCTTCTCTGCGTTTAATCCTGATGTGGTAAAGGATGTGGAGCTTTATAAAAGTACCGTGCCCGAACGTTTTGGGGGCCGCCTTTCGTCGGTATTAGAAGTTACAAATCGCGAGGGAAATAAAAAGAAATTTACAGGTTCGGCGGGTATTGGCTTGTTAACAAGCAGGCTAAATATTGAGGGCCCTTTAGTAAAAGATAAAACCTCATTTAATTTTGGCGGCCGTACCACTTATTCGGATTGGTTGTTGAAACTATTGCCCGAGGCTTATAAACATAGCACGGCCCAATTCTATGATTTTAATTTCGACCTGAGCCACCAGATCAACGATAAAAACAGCTTATACCTGTACACTTATTTAAGCAATGATAAGTTTAAGCTAAATAGCGACACCACCTACAACTACAGCAATAAAAACATCGCCTTAAAATGGAAGCACAATTATAACAATAAGTTGTATAGCGTTATAACGGGCGGGCTTGATAGGTATCAATATGGTGTTGGTAGTCCCGGTAATCCTGTTAACGCTTATCAATTAAACTTTGATATCAGCCAAACTAATTTCAAAACAGACTTTACCTATTACCATAACACACAGCATACGTTAACTTTTGGATTAAGCGCTATCTATTATAAACTTCATCCGGGCAATTTGCAACCCGATGGTATAAAATCATTAGTTCTACCCAATGTTGTACCGCAGCAGCAAGGTTTAGAAAGCGCGTTATATTTAGGCGATAAGTTTGATGTAAATAACGACCTGTCAATATCCGGCGGGATACGGCTTTCTACTTACAGCGTACTTGGCCCCGGTGCTTTTAGAAACTATGCTGCCGGGTTGCCTAAAGATCCGGGTAACGTAGTGGATAGTGTAAACTACAAGAATAGCCAGTTTGTTAAAACTTACATCAACCCAGAAATACGCCTGGCGGTGGGATATAACGTGGGCGATAATTTATCGGTAAAAGCAGGGTATACCTCGTTACACCAATATCTGCATTTACTGTCAAATTCTGTAGCCATATCGCCTACAGATATTTACCAGCTTACAGATAACAACGTAAGGCCACAAAACAGCCAGCAAATATCATTAGGGCTGTACAGAAACCTGCAAGCAAATACCATTGAAACTTCTGTCGAGGTTTACTATAAAAAAATAGGCAACTACCTTGATTACCGCAGTGGCGCCACCCTTACACTTAACCATCATATAGAAACCGACGTAATAAACACCCAGGGTAAAGCCTACGGTGTTGAATTGATGGTGCGCAAAACAGCAGGTAAGTTAACAGGTATAATGAGTTACACCTACTCGCGTACATTCTTAAAGCAGGATGATCCGGCGGTGCTGCCCTATATAAATGGCGGGGCCTATTATCCGGCAAATTACGATAAGCCGCACGATTTTAATTTTACTGGCAGCTATCATATCTCTCACAGATACAGTGTGCAGTTAAACTTGGTTTACAGCACGGGGCGACCGATTACCTTACCAATTGCAAAATATATCTATGATGGATCTGAAAGGGTATATTATTCGGATCGTAACCAATACAGGATCCCCGATTATTTCAGGTCTGATTTTTCATTGAATATATTGCCTAACCACGTTATTAAAAAAACTACACATAACTCGTGGACGGTAGGCGTGTATAACCTAACCGGGGCGCAAAACGCTTACTCCACCTACTTTAGCCAGCAGGGCGGGGTTATCAGCGGGTATAAGTTATCCATATTTGCCGCGCCGATACCGTTTATTAATTATAACCTAACTTTTTAGCAGGATATGTGCGGGCGAGAAATAAATAAACAAAATAACCAAAAGGGATTGCTCCTTTTTAAATCAGCATTGCAGCTATTAATGGTTGCTGTTTTTATGGCCGGCTGTAAAAAAGCGTTTACGCCGGTTGTTACGTCAACCAATGCCAGCATTTTAGTAGTCGAAGGTTTTATTAACACAGGCACTGATTCCACCATTATAAGGTTAAGCCGTACGGTGTTAGTAAATAATAAAACCACAGTTAATCCGGAACGCAACGCGATAGTTACTGTAGAGACGCAACAAGGTACTGTGCTAACCTTGGTTGAGATAGCTAAAGGTGTTTATGCATCGCCTCCGGTGAGCTTAGATAACACCAAACAATACCGGGTCCGTATAAAAACAAGCAGTGGTAAAGTCTACCTTTCAGACCTGGTTAGTGCTAAAGTTACGCCGCCTATTGATGATATAGATTTTGTTGTGAAGGGCATTGGTATCCAGATCTATGTAAATGCGCACGATGCAGCGAATAACGCCAGGTACTATCGTTACACTTTTAGCGAAACGTGGGAATTTGTCACCAAGTATGAAGCGCCATATATAGTTAACGATACCTCTGTTCTATTACGTACACCGGAGCAACAGGTGCATCAATGTTATGGGAGGGACTCGTCCGCGCGTACCATTTTAAACTCTACAGCAGCATTGAGCCAGGATATAGTGGCTGCTTTCCCGATTGTTACCGTCGATTCCACATCCGAAAAACTACAGCGTAAATATAGTATACTGGTATCGCAACAAGCGCTTAGCAAAGAAGCTTACGTTTTTTACGATAATATTAAAAAGAATACAGAGGACCTTGGTAATATATTTGATGCACAACCATCGCTATTAATTGGTAACATCCACAACATAAACGACCCAACCGAAGCTGTCATTGGTTTTATCAGCGCCGGCACTATCCAGAAAAAACGTATTTTTATATCAAGAGCCGGCCTGCCTAAATGGACTATACCGTTCCCGGCAGGCTGCAAGGTTGATACCGCTTATTATTTTCAACCACATTTTGTGCCTATTACAAATGATTTTAAAACACCGCGACCGCATACTTTTTACGTTGAGGAAGCGCTCATACCTTTACCGCCGACACGCGCCGGATTACCTATTATGTATTTCGGCCCTTACACAACTAATGATGGCTACTTGTTTTCGACCCCCATTTGTACCGATTGCACGCTTAGAGGGGTTAACAAAAAGCCGGCCTTTTGGAAATGATAAAACAGGCAGCCACATATCTTATGCTTGCAATCGTAATTTTAACCGGTTGTAAGAAAGCTTTTACCCCAACGGTAACCAGCAGCAACGCTAATATTTTGGTAGTGGAGGGACTGATAAATACCGGTACCGATTCCACAGTAATAACCCTTAGCCGCACTGTACTGGTAAACAATAAAACAACAGCTAACCCTGAGCGAGGTGCAGTGGTAACGGTAGAGAATGCGCAAACTACAGTGTTAACTTTACCGGAGATAGCCAAAGGCATTTATGCATGGCCGCAGGTTAGCTTAGATAAAACAAAGCAGTACAGGTTGCGCATAAAGACAAGCAACGGCAAAACTTACTTATCAGACCTTGTTGATGTTAAGATAACACCGCCTATTGATTCTGTTGGATATAACATAACAGGTAACGGTTTACAGATTTATGCTAATACGCACGATGCCAGTAACAGCAGCCGCTATTACCGATACACCTATCGTGAAACATGGCGTTTCCATGCCAGGTACCCTTCAAATTTTATTTATCAAATTGGCATATTAGACATTCTGCCACGCACTCCTGCACAGCAGATCTATTATTGCTACGGAACAGATACATCGGCGCATACCGTACTTAACTCAACCGCATTATTAAGCCAGGATGTGGCTTATCAGGCACCAATAACTACTATCCTTGCCACATCCGAGAAGATAGAAATGAAGTACAGCATTTTGGTAAGGCAACAAGCGCTAACTAAAGCGGCCTATACGTTTTACGACAACCTTAAAAAGAACACCGAAAACCTGGGAAGTATATTTGACGCCCAACCATCTACGCTGATAGGTAACATTCATAATATTGCGGATGCCTCAGAGCCTGTCATTGGTTTTATATGTGCCGGTACAACTTATGCAAAACGCATTTATATTTTAAAAGAGGCATTGCCAAAAAGTTTCGAAACAGAGCCTGGTATTCTTGGCTGTAAGATAGATTCGGCATATAACGGCTCTGTGCCCTCAAAGCCAAACGGTGCTCAAATAAGTTATTATACTTTACAGGCGCTAACGCAGCCGCCGCCGCAAGGTGCCGGTAACCCGATTGAGCCGTTTGGCGACTTCCCCAATTTTATAAATCCACAGGCGGGCCGCGGACATATTGAATTGGCCAAAACCGACCCGAGCACCAACGGTTATTTATTTTCCAGCGTTCCCTGTACAGATTGTACCATTCGGGGGAAAGTTTCAGTACCCTATTTTTGGAAATGATCAAACTATGAAAAAAACGAGATCAACATTAAAAACTACTATGTTTAGCTTATTGCTTGCTTGTATTGCTGTAAGCAGCAAAGCACAGGTATTGGAGCGCATACAACAAAACTTTAAGCAGTATAATGACCAGGTACTGCAAGAAAAGATCTATGTACATACGGATAAAAGCTTTTACCTGTCGGGCGAGATATTGTGGTTCAAGGTTTATAATGTTGATGCAGGCAGCAACGCGCCGGTAAATATTAGTAAAGTAGCCTACGTGGATGTGCTGGATGATGCCAATACCACGGTACTACAGGCAAAAGTGGAATTAAAGAACGGTGCCGGTAATGGGTCGTTTTATATCCCGGTAACGTTAAAAAATGGCAATTATAAATTGCGGGCCTATACTAATTGGATGAAGAACTTTGGTCCGCAGGTATTTTTCGAAAAATCCATTACTATCGTCAATTTATTAGCCGAGCCAGCACCGCCGGCCAAAATAGCAGCTAAAACCCCCGCTATTCAATTTTTTGCAGAAGGAGGTAATTTAGTTAACGGTGTGCAAACAACTGTTGGTTTTAAAGTAACCGGCACCGATGGTAATAGTATGCAAATAGCCGGCGTGGTTATTAATCAAAAAAATGATACCGTGGCCAAATTTCAATCCTTAAAATTTGGCATGGGTAGCTTTTTACTTACTCCTCACGCTAACAATACTTATAAAGCCATTATACGCATAGGTAATAACACCGCCCTTATAAAAGACCTGCCGCAAGTTAACGCAAGCGGGTATACCGTACATTTAACCACCGATGATAATGCCGGGCCCAAAATAAAAATAAGCGCCCGCGGGCAAGGTGCCGCGCCGTTATATCTTTTTGTACAC
>JACMRC010000184.1 GCA_014376655.1 Mucilaginibacter sp.
TTATTACAAACCCAATCATCACAAATAAGGTTATGGACAGTATATTCATTGGTAGGATAATAGTTATTACCAGCAATACCAATCCCTCGGTAAATGCTTCGAGAAAATGGAACGAATAGGATGTCCATGGCGATGGTACGGTAGACTTATGATGCACTACATGCGCATACTTAAATATTTTAGGGTGATGCAACAACCTGTGCATCCAGTAAAAATAGGTATCGTGTATAACCAGGCTTAGCACCACACTGGTTAGCAACCACCAGATTGGATATGCAGTAAAGCCGGTATAAACCTGCGTGATATTTTTAACAGGCGTGTTTAAGATCAAGCAGCCAATAATTGCGAAGACAAGTGTAGTTTGCATAGAGTGAAATACTTCTCTCACAAAATCGCGCCGCGAGGCAGATCTGTCCTGTATTTTTGCAGGGTTTACCCGGTGATCAAACCATATATAATAAATAAGGAATGGCATGCCAGCCAGCACAAAATACCTTGCTACAGATATGCTGAAGATCTTTATAAATGGTTCAAACAACTGTTGCATATTACTGCCTTAAATTGTTAAGCTAATGCAAATTAACAGTATTTATATGACGTTGCGAAATCCGTTAACAATCAATTAACTATACCTAAACCGTTTTAACCATCTACTTTTATTTCGATTTGGATATAAAATCAATGTAACATAACCTTAACTTAAGCGTTGTAAAGTAAAAACTCTGCCATGTGTAAAAGATTAATATTGCTGTTTTGTGTTTTCACCAATTTGGCGCTGGCGCAAACCGCCGAGAATTGGGAGCTAAAAGAAAACAAAGACGGGGTAAAAATATTTACCCGCGATATAGAAAACTCTAAAATTAAGGCTATAAGGGTGGAGTGCCAACTACAGGCTTCTTTATCTCAAGTGGTTGCGGCGTTAATGGATATCCACAACAGCGAGGAATGGCTATACCATACCGCGGGCAATTATATGGTTAAGCAAGTGTCGCCGGCCGAGTTATATTATTATTCGAGAATAGAAATGCCCTGGCCTGTTAGCAACCGCGATTTTATTGCACACTTAAAAGTAACCCAGGATGAGACTACCAAGACCGTAACTGTTGATGCTCCTTGTATGCCTAATATGGTGCCCATAAAACCCAATATAATACGTATAGCCAACTCTAAAGGCAAATGGTTATTATACCCTATTAATAAGCAGGAAGTTAAAATTATTTACACCCTGCATGCCGATCCCGGAGGAAACATACCGGCGTGGCTTACTAATCTTTTTGTAACCCAAGGGCCATCGCAAAGCTTTAAAAAGCTTAAGGTGCATATCCAAAAGCCAGCGTACAAAAACGCAAGGCTTGATTATATTATAGATTAATACAGGCTATTTTATCCCGCTGGGTAGGGTACTAACAGATGTCCAGCCACCATCTACGATCAAGCTTTGCCCGGTGATATGCTTAGCCTTGTCTGACACTAAAAACAAGGCAGTATCAGCTATATCGCTTACATAAGCCGGCCTGCCCATAGGGGTGATCTCGGACCATACCCGTTCATAATCTTCTTCAAGCGTAGTGCGTTCTGTTAAAGTAGCACCTGGTGCTACCGTATTTACGTTGATCTTATAGGGCGAGAGTTCGATCACCAGGTTCTTGGCCAGCATTTCAAGAGCAGCTTTAGTCATAGCATAAGCTGCAAGATCCTTTAACGCCTGGTGCCCTACTACCGATGAGGTGAAAAGTAGTGTTCCGCCGTTAGGCTGTAGTTTCATTTTATTAGATGCCGCTTGCGCCAGGAAGAATGTCCCACCCAAATTAACCTGCAACACTTTAAAGAAAGCTTCCCGTGTGTAAGTGGCAAAATCGCCGTATAGGGTAATACCGGCGTTTGCTATAACAATGTCCAGTTGGCCATATTGATCAACCGCGAAATCAACTATTTTATTAATAAAAGGAAGCTCGCTCGCGTCGCCGGGGAAAGCTATGCAACGTTTACTATTATCTTTATTTATTTGATTAGCAGCATTTTCAGCCAGTTCAACGTCAAGGTCATTCAACAGTACCGTAGCACCGCCGGCAACTAACAACCTGCAAATCTCAAAACCAATACCCTGGCCCGCCCCCGTAACAATGGCTACTTTGTCTTTAAACTCCATACTTAAATTTATGCTGATAACCGGTTATAAAAATGGCCCGGACTTTACATCCGGGCCACCAAATTAAGTAAATTAAAGTTCAAATTATAACGCTATACCGTGGCAATGTCATTTACTTCCGGCTTCTTTCTTAATATCGCGGCAGCAAGTAATGCTACTATCAAACCTACGGGCAGTATCTCGCAATAGGTCATTAAAGCATTCATAAAGGGGTTCTTATACATCTGGCTAAACTCGGCCATTTCTTTGGTTTTCTTAGCTATTTCGGCGGCGCCGGCTCCCGCCGCTTTAAGTTTAGTTAGCTCATGGGCCGTATAGGTTTCCGTAAAGTTGGTTATAACAAAGAAGTATTCTATCAACCATAACCCTACGTAAACGGTTGACGCTATGGCTACTATCAGCATACCAACCTTAAACGCCTTACCGAAACTGATCTGTCCGCCTGCAACATCATCGCGGTAATTTTTGATCCCTACGAATACAAACGAGAACGCCACCAGCATGGAGATATACCCATACAGCATGCCATGCTCAAAATTCATGCTGCTCTGGCTAATATAAATAAAGAACACCGTCCAGCCGCCTGTTATAAAGCCGGCTATTAATCCACATACTATTACAATTTTTTTCATGTTAACTAAGTTTAAGTACAGTCCAAAGGTGAGTTATCGGCTCCTATTATTAGTCATACTTTAGGGTGATTTTAACAATATCTGGCCATTTCACACTAAAGTACTATTAGTTTAACCTATCAGGCTCAGGCGTTTAGCTTTTTCTATGGCTTGGGTGCGGCGCTCGGCTTCCAGTTTTTCGAATAGGTTTGACGAGTGCGTTTTAACCGTGTTTAGCGATACGAACAACCGCTCGGCTATCTCCTGGTTGCTTAACCCCTGGGCCATTAGTTGCAGTACCTCCAGCTCGCGTTTGCTGATGCGGAGGTCCTCCATGGCCGCTTCATTCAGCACAAACTCCGGGCCTGTATTTATAACTATCTCTTTTTCAACCACTACCGTTTTAACTTTTGGTTTGATCAGCTTTTGCGCCAGCCAGATACCCAGCCCGGTGAAGATGAGCGCTATGGCCCCGGCATAGATCTCGAACGAATGCCCAAAGATCACAAACCGCAATTCCAACCATTGCAGTTGCGCCAACAGCGATGCCGCCGCAACGCCATATATAATATTTTGTTTGTTTCTTGTTAGTGCGCTAAAACTCATTTCTAGCTGCCAAAATCACACTTTTGTATACCTTTTTCACACTTTTGTGCACCTAAAACTACCAATTATTCACCAAAATCACACTAAATCACACAATTGTATTGCGCACTCATCAAAAATTTACGCAGTGTTTTTTATTTGGTTTTTTTGTAGGTTAGTATTCTGATTAATGACTACCATTTTAATAGACATTACCAATTTTTAACGACCACCAAAAATGAAGACCAAATACTTTTTGCCGCTTTTATTTTTAACATTTTGCGGGCTGCAAACCCTGGCCCAAAACGCGGAGGTGAGACAACCAGGCGGCTCGTTAAAACTAATCCATACCGGCACCGGCAAACCCCGCAACATCGTCTTCATTTTGGCGGATGACCACCGGTACGATGCCCTGGGCTTTTTACATACCCAGGACTTTATAGAAACCCCCAACCTTGACCGTATGGCCCGCGAGGGCGCCTACCTGCCCAA